>WGAW01000065.1 GCA_015494675.1 Hydrogenimonas sp.
GACGATCAGGTTGCGATCGACCTGCTTTTTGAATCTGCGGTATGCTTCATCAAAAGACTCGTTTTCACGTACGACGATGCCAGGCATTCTGACATCACCCCCTTCCGGTTTGAATTTGGACGCAAATTATAGCATAGTTTTGCTATTATTTTGATACTATTTACCGAAATAATACCATTCCCAAATAAAAAGAGAACGAAGCATTCGGTCGTCACCGCAGCGAGACCTGCGGGAGCGAGTCGAACGAAAGCCAGCCGAAAATCGCGCAGCGAAGCTGTTAGCGATTTTCAGGCTTTCGTCGACGTCCCAAAGGGCGCGGAGCACTCGTCGAGCGAGGATGAGGACCGGGTGTTTCGTTTTCATTTGGGATTGGTATAACTCGAAAACGCCTGTCAAAGGGCTCAGACCAACGAAGGGCTGCATATGCAAAAGATATTCGACGACTGCTACGCTCTGGATAGACGATGCTACGAAAAGTTCGACCTTACCGAAGATATACTGATGGAGCACGCGGCAATGGGGCTGAAGCGGGCGGTAGAGAGGGCTGCGGGGCCGGGATCACATATTTTGATAGTATCCGGCCCCGGAAACAACGGTGCCGACGGTATAGCACTCGCCCGACTCCTGCATGAAGATTATGAGATATCTCTATATCTGCCGTACGGTGCAAGATCGGAGATGTCCAAGATCCAGCTAAATCGCGTACAGCAGATAGGACTCGACACCGTCAAAACCCTTCCCCTGAATGCCGACGTAATCGTAGATGCACTCTTCGGAGCCGGCTTCAGCAAACCTCTCGATATTGCCGGGATCGACCTGATCGACGCCCTAAACGGTATGGGCGGATACAAGATAGCGTGCGACATTCCGAGCGGAATAGATCCGCAGGGAGATCCGAACCCTATCGCCTTCAGAGCCGATATGACCGTTACCATGGGAGCACTGAAAAAGGCTCTATTCAGCGACTTCGCCAAACAGCACACGGGAGAGATAGAGGTCGTCGATCTGGGGGTGAGCAGAAAGCTCTACGAACACCACACCGATATATTCATGCTCGAAAAGAGAGACTTCAACCCGCCCGCAAGAGGCAACCCCGCATCCCACAAAGGCGACTACGGCCATCTGTGTGTCGTGGCCGGCAAGAAGAAGGGCGCCGCCATACTCTGCGGCTCTGCGGCGCTTCGCTTCGGAGCCGGGCTCGTGACGCTTCTGACGGACCATATTATCGAGAATATCCCCTACTCCCTGATGCAGGCGGGCGAACTGCCCGAAAACACTACCGCCGTGGCGATGGGAATGGGTATGGGTCTGGAGTACGACCCCATTATCGTCAAATCATCCATTATTCATAGCGACATTCCGGTACTGCTGG
The DNA here is from genome assembly GCA_015494675.1 of Hydrogenimonas sp. Next base: position 1,373 of record WGAW01000065.1, read on the forward strand.
ATGCCGATCTGTGCTACGTACCGTGGGTCGAAACGATTCTCAAAGAGTGCGGAAAAACGGTTATAACCCCCCACCCGAAAGAGTTTTCGGCACTTCTTAAAACCCTCGATATCGACGATGTGGACGTTTCGCAGATTCAGCGCGACAGATTCGGCTGGGCCAGGCGCTTTAGCGACGCCTACCCTGAAACGGTTCTGCTGCTCAAAGGGGCCAACACCCTAATCGCCCACGAAGGTGCCGTATATGTAAACCCGCTCGGCACACCGGTGCTCTCACAGGCAGGCAGCGGAGATGTTCTAAGCGGTCTGATATCCTCTCTGCTAGCTCAAGGATACACTCCACTCAATGCGGCCATAAACGGCTCGCTGGCCCTGGCTATCGCAGCATCGCGCTATAAAGGCGCGGACTACAGCGCCGTAGCCGAAGACCTGATAGAGGAGATCCGTTGGCTCGCACCGTAACCGTCGCCGTACTCTTCAGCGGCAGGGGAAGCAATCTCGAGAATCTCATCAAACGTCTCCACGGCAAAGATTTCGGCGACAAAAGAGTGGTGATCGCCCCCGTCTCCAACAGACCGGACGCCCCCGGCATAGAGCTTGCGAAAGCCCATGGCCTGGAGACCGCTGTCGTAGACCACAAAAGATTTCCGAATCGCGAGAGTTTCGACGAGGCCCTCGTATCCAGGCTCGATGAGATTTCGCCGGAGCTAGTTGTCATGGCAGGGTTCATGCGTATCGTCACCGAGATCTTCACCTCCCGTATAGATGCTATAAACCTCCACCCCTCTCTTCTTCCTCTCTTTAAAGGCGCAAACGCTATCGAAGAGAGCTTCAGAAGCGGCATGAGGGTGGGCGGAGTGACGGTGCACCGGGTCGACTCCACTCTCGACGGCGGTAAGATACTGGACCAGAGGTGCGTCAGAATCGAGGAGGACGATACACTGGAGAGTTTCAGAGAGAAGATTCATAAGACGGAGCATGAGCTGCTGCCGGATGTAATCGCGAAACTGCTCAGGCTTTCGGAGCGGTAGTAGGCCTCTATCGGCTCAAAAGCCGGGTTGCTACCGCTCTTTCGGCTCCTGCTGAGCGGATAGAAGCGGCTCGGCCGAAGAGCCCGCGGAGTCGGCAAGCTTTTTGGGCATGCTCTTGGTGGCCCGCGCGCCGAGCTCGTGTAGCTCCTCGACCCTTTTTACGATATTTCCTTTTCCTTCGGTAAGCTTTCTCCAGGCTCCGTCGTAAGTTTTGCGCACCGTCTCGATCTGCTTTCCTATCTTTTCGAGATCTTCGGCGAAGCCTACGAATTTGTCATAGAGCGCTCCCGCTTTTTTCGCTATCTCCATGGCGTTTCTGTTCTGCCTCTCATGCCTCCACGTGTTCTCTACCGCCCTGAGCGCCACCAGAAGGGTGGTGGGGCTTACAAGCACGATCTTTTTGGAGAATGCCCTGTCGTAAAGGGCCGGGTCCGTCTGTAGAGCCAGCATCAACGCCCCTTCGATAGGCATAAACATAAATATGAAATCGAGCGTATTTACACCTTCAAGCGACCCGTAGCTCTTTTCACTCAGCCTCTCTATATGGCTCTTCACCGCATCGAGGTGGAGTTTCGCGTAATGTTTTTTTCGCTCCTCGTCCTCTTCGTTTACGTAGCGTTCGTAAGCCACGAGAGAGGTTTTGGCATCTACTATGATATCTCTGCCCCCCGGAAGGTGTATTACGACATCGGGGCGGAATCGGCGGTTATCGCCGTCTTGAAGGCTCACTTCACGCTCATACTCCTCACCCTCGCGCAGACCGGAAGCTTCAAGAACCCTCTCCAGCACCATCTCGCCCCAGATACCCTGCCGCTTGCTCTCCCCTTTGAGAGCTCTGGTGAGATTGACCGCATCCTCTCCAATCTTTCTGTTCAACTCCTTGAGCGTCTTGATCTCGTTGAGAAGGGCGGCCATCTCTCTCGTCTCTTCCGTATGGACCTGCTCTATCCGCTTTTTGAACTCGCTCACCTGCATCTGAAGAGGCTTTAGAATCTGCTCCACCCCCTCTTTGGAGACGCTCCCGAAATAGCGGCTGTTCTCCTCCATTACCTGCGCAGCGAGCAGCTTGAACTCTTTTCGCATCGACTCCCGCGCCTCCTTGAGCTCCGCCATACTCCTGGCGGCCTGTTTGCGCTCACTCTCAAGAAGAGTCACGGTCTCGCTAAGCTCCTTCTCCAGGGCCAGATTGTGCGATCTTGCACTCTCCAGCATCTCTTCCAGTGCTCTGTTTTCAGACTCCAAAGCCGAAAGCCGCTGAAGCCGCTCTTTGAGGGATGCGTTTTCTATTCTGCTCGAGTTGAGACTCTCTTCAACATTTTGAGCCCTCTCTCTCGTTACGGTCAGACTCGTTTCGAGCTCTTCGATCTTCTCCCGCGCATCCCTCTTCAGCCTCTCGATCCGTTCGCTATATCTACCTGCAGAGGAGCGAAGTATAAAAAAGGCGATCAAACCCGCAGCGGCAGCTCCTGTTGCGGCAGCCGCCGAAAGATATATCCATAAGAGTGGAATCTGCATTGTTCGGGCTCCTTATGTTCGGATCCTTTACGCATCAAGCGCCGTACGTCCGAAATTGCAAAATCGATAATCTGAAAGTTGTTTTTTTTCGGAAGGAGAGTTTCGAAGATCAGCCTCTGTTTTGCATGCTCTGTTTGGCCAGAGTCTGCACCTCTTTGAGAATTTCCCTTTTTGTCTCCATTATGAGCTCGAGCTGCTTCTCCACACTTTCGGCTTCGGCCGCCATCTGCGCTTCGAGCTTGGCCACCAGTGCCTCCAGCTCCGCTATCCGCTCGTTCAGATGCTTGTTTACCGTCTTTTCGTGCTCAAGTTCGCGCCTGACGTCGCCGATATATTTTATGCGCTCAAGGAGAGCCGCTTTTTCGACGTTCTCCTGGTTCAGGGTGGCTTCAAGCTCTTTGAACTTCTTCTTCAGAGGACGAAGCTCCTGCTCCATCTCCTCGTTCGCCTGCAGCAGTTCATCCACCTCCACCTGATACATCGCCTCTTTTCTTTCGGCCTTGCTGCGTGCGAGCACGTATCCTCCGACAAAGGCTATAACCGCACCTGCTCCCATGCCCAATAGCAAAAAAATCATCTCTTTGTTCATAGACTGTTTCCCGGTAAACTTTAGCTTGCGTCATATTTTATCATAATTATTTCATCTGTCGATATTAATCTGCACTTCCGGTTCCGCAGCACCCGACGGAACGGAATATGCTTGGGGTCCGGCATGAACAGATCGCACGACTACGACAAAATTCTTACACGTCTGACCACAATATTACAGCGCCTTTACGAGGGGGAGTCGCTGAGCGTGAGCGAGCTTGCCGAAGAGTTCAACGTATCCGCAAAAACGATCCAGAGGGACTTCAACGAGAGACTGGTGCGGTTTCCGATACAAAAATGCGGGCGCAGGTGGCGTATGATGGAGGGATTTAGAATCGAAAAGATCACCGATCTTGAAAACAGTCTTACCCTCGAAATCCTCGAAACGGTGGCTAAAGGGTTTGGAAGCGAGTTTTCACGGCGCTCGAACACTCTTCTTTCGAAGCTGAAAAACAGAAGCGCCTCCCCCATAATCTCATATGTGAGCTTCGAAGATATCTCCGGTCACGAGGAGCTCTTCAAGCAGCTTGAAGAGTCTATAGTCTCGTCTGTTGCCATAAGCTTCACCTACCACGACAAACTCCGCTCCGCCCATCCCTACAGAATAGTCAACTTCGACGGCTACTGGTATCTTCTGGCCGGAGAGGGAGAGAGAGTGAAAAAGTTCCATATACCGGAAATAGCCGATCTGAAAGTCACAAACGAGCGTTTCAACGCCGATTCGAAACTGAAAGAGCGGCTGGAGCTGGCGCTCAACGCCTGGTTCGACCCCGATGCCGAACCTTTTACGCTTCACCTTGCGGCAGCGGACACCATAGTCAAATATCTGAAAAGAAGACCCCTGAGCCCGACCCAGACGATCGAAGCGCACGGTGAAGGCTCCGTCGCGATCATATCGCTGAAGGTGTCGTGCAAAGAGGAGGCGCTGGCGCTTCTTAAGCCGTGGATACCCGACATAGCCGTCATATCGCCCCCCGAAATAAAAGATGCCTTCGAAGATCTGCTAAAAAGAGGACTCGAATTTCAAACCGGACACGACGTGTTCCGATAGGTTTGCGATCATCTCACCATCTAACCCTACAGGAGATGGAAATGAGAAATCGGCTCTACAAAACCGCAATTCCCTGGACCCTCTTTGCGGCGGCATTTTTGGTGCCTCACCTATTTCTGCTCTTTATCCCTTTCGCGGCTATAACGGCGATTAGGGTTTTTGTCGACGAATATGGAGAAATTTTCGTGTATTGGAAAGAGAGGTTTCGGCTCTCTTTGCGCCTACGCAAGAGAGGGTGCCTGCCAAAAATTGAACCCTCACCTCTAAAAGCGGCGGCCGAAATGGTATAATGAAAAAGATTTCGCGACATCCGAACAAAGCGATAGGAGGATAAAGAGCTCCATGGAAGAGAGGTTCATCAGACGACTCGCCGCCATAAGCTTGGCCGTGATGGTGCTAATGCTCTTTTGGCAGGCGCTTCCATGGATCGGAGAATTCATTCTGGCGCAACAGGCGGAGCCTCGCCCGGTAACACCCAGAGGCGATCTGTCCGAAGAGGAAAAAGCTACGATCGAGCTCTTCGAGAGGACCAAAGATTCGGTTGTGTACATAGCCACAAGTCAGGCGGTGATAGACCCGTGGTCCAGAAATATCTACAACATCCCCCGCGGCACCGGCTCGGGTATAGTATGGGACGGGGCGGGCCACATAGTGACAAACTACCATGTAATAGCAGGAGCTAGCGAGGCGAGGGTGAGGCTCAGCGACGGCCGCGACTACCATGCCGTGCTTATAGGCGCTTCACCCGCTCACGATCTTGCCGTGCTTCGCATAAACGTTCCGATAAGGAGGCCGCAGCCGGTGATGATAGGTACGAGCAGCGATCTGAAAGTGGGGCAGAAGACCTTCGCCATAGGGAACCCTTTCGGTCTCGACTGGACTTTGACCACGGGCATAGTTTCGGCACTGGAGCGCTCCATGACCGAATCGAACGGCGCCCGAATACGAAACCTGATACAGACGGATGCGGCTATCAACCCGGGAAATTCCGGAGGACCGCTGCTTGACAGCGCGGGGAGGCTCATAGGTGTCAACACCGCCATATTCAGTCCGTCGGGGGCGTATGCAGGTATAGGTTTTGCGATTCCGGTAGATACCGTAAACAAAATAGTCCCGAAGCTCATAGCCTACGGCAAGTATCTCGAACCGTCGTTGGGGATAGAGACGGACGATCGCATAAACCGCATAGCACAGGCCAGACTCGGCTTCGACGGCGTGATGGTTCTTCGTACAATCCCCGGAAGTTACGCGGAAAAGGCCGGGCTAAGGGGTGTCACACTCTATCCTGACGGCTCTTTCGACCCCGGCGATATCATTATTTCCGTAGACGGGAAACCGGTCCACTCCCCCAAAGATATCGAAGAGATACTTGAAACTCACGAAGTCGGCGAGGCCGTTACCGTGGAGATAAGCAGAGACGGAAGAGTGCTGAAAATGAGATTGATACTCGAACCGTCATATGAGGAGGAGGGATGATAATATATATCCACGGTTTCGCCGGCAGCGGCAGGGGTCAAAAGGCTCTGACGGTGCGCAACTTTTTCAAAAAGGGAGTCATAGCACCCTCTCTCTCATACATTCCCGATCTGGCGGTCGACACACTAAAACAGATCGTAGAGGCCTTTTTGCCGAAAGAACCCGTATCTCTCATAGGTTCATCTCTCGGCGGCTTCTACGCCGCGCATCTATCTGAGGTTTACGGCCTGAGAGCCGTATTGATAAACCCCTCTGTAGAGCCGTACAAGACGCTTTCAGAATACAGGGGTACGGTCACAAACTTCTACGACCTCTCGAGATTCGAGTGGAACGACCGGCATATTGAACAGCTTGAGCGGATGAAGCTCGGCGCGGGCCTAAAGCCGGAAAATTTTCTGCTTTTACTGCAAAAAGGAGACGAAACGCTCGACTACAGAGTGGCGCAGCGAAAGTTTCAGGGAGCCCGCATGATTGTAGAAGAGGGAGGCTCGCACTCTTATGAGGGGTTTGAGAAGCGTCTGAACGAGATAGAGAGATTCTTGATTGCCGAACAGAACAAAGGATAGAAATTGCAAGATAGTTTGATGAACCGGATAAGAAAACTTCCGAAAAAATCGAAAGAGAGACTGCAACTCAAACTGCGCGAAAAGGCGATTATGCGTACAAGAGCACGGCTCATAGAAAACCGTGTCGACATAGATGAGCTCAGCGACGAGGAGCTCGAAGTTATCATCAGGGATGAGGAGGACAAGCTTCTTGACGAGTACAAGACAAAGGGGCTCATAGCCCTGCTGGCGCTTCTGGGAATCTCCTGGATATAGAGGAGTAAAAAGTGTATCACTACCTTAAATGGGCCGCTCTCTCGCTCTTTTTCAGGCGAAATCTGCGTTATCTTCTCCTGATCGCAGTCTCGATTGCAGGGATCTACATTTCGGATGCGCTCTATGAAGATATGGCGCGCTTCAGCGCTCTGAGCGGCGAGAGTGGAAAGATAGGCAGATACCTGCTCATGAAATGGGCGGCCGTTCTATTTTTCAGCGCGGTTACTGTATGGTCGATCATGCGTCTTGGACTGGGCGTATCGAAAAGTGCGGAAAAAAAGGGATCTCGTGAAACCGTTCAAAACGACCCCTATCTAAAGAGGCTGGAGAAGTTCAAAACCAAAAGGAGCTTGAGATCCGAATCCGATATCGTTATAGAGTCGCACAAAAAGGGCAAAAAAGAGCGATAGGCCCGAGCTCTACTCCCGCAATATTTTCCACTCCCAAAGTACACGGTTTTTTACTCTCTTTACCGGTCTGCCGACAGCGTTGTCGCTGAAGTCTATTTTTAATATTTCACAATCCGACTCGACATGTATCTCCCCGTCCGACTTTTTGTTTTTTATGATAACCGCCATCTTCTGCACCCTTCCGGATGTTGACTTTACGACTCCTTCGGCAAAATGGTGTCTACCCTGTTTTATCTTTAGACTGCACTCTTTGCCTTTTAGAACGATATCCGCCCACTTGGAGTGCCTGGGTGTCGCACTCTTTGTAAAGGCGAACAGGGCAATCGGAAGAAATATAGGCAAAACCGCTCTTCTCATTTCCGCTCCTTTTTCGCAGGTTTTAACCGGGCTTAAAGCATCAGCTATAAGTTATTATAAACTATAAATTATAAAAGTCAACTCATGGCCGAATTAAAAAAGCTTATTTACCGCGCCGATTCGTAAGATAGGTGCAGTTTTTCAAGATGGATCGGAACGGGAAGAGAGGTCTGCAGAGTCTCGAAAAGCCGAATCATAAAGTCGGTTTTCTTATGTGAGTGTGGTGCGGACGAGAGGACTTGAACCTCCACACCTTGCGGCACCAGATCCTAAGTCTGGCGTGTCTACCAATTCCACCACGTCCGCATGCAGTAGACTGACAACGGAAAAAAGCAATTATCTGTTCTACGCTTTCAGCTTTCCGTTTTCCGTTTTCCGTATGGTACGCCCATCAGGATTCGAACCTGAGACCTACGGCTTAGAAGGCCGTTGCTCTATCCAGCTGAGCTATGGGCGCACAATCCGTATAGCTGGCGCGCCCGGGAGGAGTCGAACCCCCAGCCTACGGATCCGAAGTCCGTCGCTCTATCCAATTGAGCTACGGGCGCTAAAATATACTCTACTCTATCATCTCATAAACGGCATCTATTACATTTTCATGGGATGATTCGGCGTATGGGGTGGGTGATGGGAATCGAACCCACGACCCCCAGTGCCACAAACTGGTGCTCTAACCAACTGAGCTACACCCACCGTCCGCTCTGCCTGAGAAGCGTGCCACGTGGTCGGGGTGAGAGGATTCGAACCTCCGACCCCCTGGTCCCAAACCAGGTACGCTAACCAGGCTGCGCTACACCCCGACAAAAAGTGGACTGCAATTATAGTAAAAATGGCTTTGCATGTCAACAAAATGGTATAATCCATCAAAATTTCTCCGAAGATCCGAGGTTGAAAAATGAAAATTGCACAGTTTAGCCGGATTGGTTTCATTATGGCTGCGGCAGGCTCCGCCGTAGGATTGGGCAACATCTGGAAGTTCCCCTATATGACGGGAGAGTACGGCGGCGGGGCTTTTGTGCTCGTCTACCTCATCACTATATCCTTCATCGGCTTCTCGGTCATGATCGCCGAAATGCTCATAGGCGCTCTCGGAAGGCGTGATACGGTAGGAAGCTTCGAACGGCTAGCCCCGCCCGATAAAAAAGGGTGGAAATATGCGGGATTCATGGGCTTCAACGGCCTTATAATAATGACCTTCTACTCCGTCGTCATAGGGTGGATATTCTACTACCTTTTCAAACTGCTCGGCGGTCTGCCGACAACCACCGACGCCGCAAAGACCACTTTCGACAATCTTGTGGCAAACGAAGCCGGAATACAGATCTTCTGGCACACCGTAGCGACCTTGATAGTCACCTATGTCGTATACCGCGGCATAAAAGGCGGTATCGAAAAGATAAACCTTATCCTGATGCCCGCACTCATGATCATACTTTTCGGCATGCTCATCTACGCATTCAATCTCGACGGCTTCTCAAAAGCGTTCTCTTTCATGTTCGAACCCGACTGGAGCAAGCTGAACTCGGAAGCTATCGTACGTGCGGTCGGACACTCTTTCTTCACCCTCTCGCTCGGAATGGGGGCGATTATGACCTATGCCGCATCACTCCCGAAAAATACGAGCATAACGCAAACCGCCCTCATTGTAACATTCATGGATACCCTGATAGCGCTTGTAGCCGGCCTGGTTATATATACGTTCCTTTTCCAGGAGGGCGCACCTGCCGCACAGGGGCCTGGGCTGGTTTTCATATCGCTGCCTGTAGTCCTTTCCAATTTTGACCATCTCGGAACCTTTCTGGCTCTTCTTTTCTTTTTAGCGCTATCGTTTGCCGGGCTCACTTCTGCCGTCTCGCTTGTAGAGCCTGTCGTTCAGTACATAATCGACCGATTCGACACTACACGCTTCAAAGCTGTGGCAATATCGGGGTTTGCATACTATATTGTAGGGATAGGCGCTCTTCTTAGCTACACAAAAGCGTGGGGAGATCTCTTCTCTATAGGGGGCAAGCCGCTATTTGACATACTGGAGTACACCACCGACTCGATTCTGCTGCCGCTCGGCGGACTACTTATAGCCGTATTTGTCGGGTATGTACTTCAAAAAGAGAGAGTCCGCTCCGCTCTGGAGCACGAGATGGGAGACCGCTATTTCGCCGTATGGCGCTTTAGCATACGCTATGTAGCTCCTTTGGCTCTTATATTCATGATGCTGAACATGATGGGTGTTTTGAAGATATAGGCGGACTTCAATACAGAAGGGAGGAGTCGTCTACAATAGTCCCCTCCCCTCTGCTCGCCATGACAAAGAGCATCAGAAGCCTCTTGATCGCACCTTCGAGATCATCATCCTCTTTGAGCTGGGTAAGGGCTATTCGTTCTCTATCTTCCCGTGAATCCATATAGAGCATAAGGTTTTCGGCCGCCTTTATCGCTCCGGAGACCTCCGTATGACCCAAAAGCAGCAGAAAGTGCCGTTTTGCAAGAGGAACGACCTCGTCGGTCCTGCGACTGTGTAGATAGAACTTCTCCTCAAATTTCGGATCTTCACAGCGTAGCATGCCTATTGTAATCGGACTGCCGTACCTCTTTAGACGATACAACTCTCTGTCCACACAGCTTTTCGCATAACTCTTCTCTATCCACTCCTCAAACGTACGCTGCTCATTCAACCCATTGAAATGCATGGCCGGCCCTTCCCTCACTCCGTTAAAACTGGATCATCCCGTCAACCGGACTCGAAGCCGTAGCGTACGGCCGCTTGGGAATACGCCCGGCAAGATAGCTCATGCGTCCGGCGATAACCGCATGCTTCATCGCTTCGGCCATGACTATCGGCTCTTTTGCCTGAGCTATGGCGGTATTTGTCAGGACCGCATCGGCTCCCAGCTCCATGGCCGCCGCGGCATCGCTCGCCTGTCCGATTCCCGCATCTACTATAACCGGTACATCTACAGCCTCACGAACGAATACCACATTATACCTGTTTTGAACACCGAGCCCGCTTCCTATCGGAGCCGCCAACGGCATAACGGCCGCGGCACCCGCATCTTCGAGTCTTTTTGCAATTATCGGGTCGTCGTTCGTATAGGCCATAACCGTAAAGCCCTCTTTCGAGAGCACTTCGCATGCTTTTATCGTCTCTATCACATCAGGATAGAGTGTCTTTTGGGTATCGCCTATGACTTCCAGCTTTATAAGATCGATTCCTGTCGCTTCTCGCGTCAGACGAAAGAGAGTTATCGCATCCTCAGCGGTCGTACAGCCGGCACTGTTGGGCAGAAACTTGACGTCGGTATCCTTGAAGTAGTCCATAAGATTCTCTTCGTCGGGATTGGTGATGTTCACACGTCGCACCGCAACAGTTATCATCTCCGCGCCGCTAGCTAGTGTGGCATCTTTGGTAGTTTGAAAATCGGGGTACTTCCCGCTTCCGACAATAAGACGGCTCTTGAATTGATAGTTCCCTATTTTTAGTATATCACTCATGTAGAGTCTCCTGATTACTGTTTAGGAGATTTATAACATAGGGGGACTTGAAGAAAATTGAAAAGTGGGTGCTAAGAGGTCCGCAGACCTCTCAGCTTATTTTACAGGGATCTCCTTGACCTCTTTCTCCTCTTTTTTGATCTTGGGCAGCGTTATATGAAGAACTCCGTCTTCCGTTTTCGCATCGATATTTTCGGCATCTACGTTTTCAGGAAGAGAGAAGGTTCGCATAAACTTGCCGTAGCTGGACTCGATTTTATAGTAGTCCTCTTTTTTGACCTCCTCTTTGAACTTTCGCTCCCCGGAGACGGTCAGTGTCCTTTTCTCCTGATCGATATTGACCTTGATATCCTCTTTTTTCACACCGGGAAGGTCAACTTCGACAACATAGGCGTTTTCATCTTCGCGTGTATTGACGGTTGGAACAAACGCGTTCACCACCTCTTTTTCACCTTTTGCGGGAACCTCTACCGCTCCAAGAAGTCTTCTTTCGAGCTCTCTGATTTCAGAGAAGGGGTCGAATCTTGTAACCAACATTTTGGCCTCCTTTTTATTGATTTATAAAATTATAACAAGTTGATAGTATCATTGTCAAGTTTTTTTACTATTTTTTCTAAGGATTATGCACGGTGGATATCTTAACTTCTATTCTGCTACAATCATTCTTGCATAAATGGCGTAAAATAGGCAAAAGTATCATAAGAGGAGATGGTTTATGAAGAGGGTACTTATAACAGGGACTAACTCCGGCATTGGCAGAGCCCTTGCCGAGTACTATCTAAAAAACGGTGCGTATGTATACGGCGTAGGTAAAAAGAGCCGGCCGGCGATAAGAGACGAGAGGTTCCGCTATCAATGCATCGATCTGAAGGCTCTCGAAACGATCGCACCGAAACTTCAGCGACTCCTGAACGATGTAGAGTTTATAGATACTGTCGTTCTCAATGCGGGAGTACTCGGGGAGATAAAGGAGATGTCGGATACTCACTTATACGAGATCGAGGAGATTATGAGAGTAAACGTCTGGGCAAACAAGATCGTGATAGATACGCTCAACGAACTCCTCCTAAGAGTAGACCAGATCGTAGGTATCTCCTCCGGTGCGGCCGTAAACGCCAGCAGGGGCTGGGGAGGCTACTCTCTGTCGAAATCGGCTCTGAACATGCTGCTTAGGCTATACTCCCGTGAAATGCCCGATACCCATATAACCGCGCTTGCGCCCGGTGTTGTCGATACCGCGATGGTTAGGCACATCATAGAGGAGGTCGACGCTGAAAAGTACAAGTCCGTGAAAAGGTTGAAAGATGGACCGATTCAAAATCCGGAAGATGCGGCAAAAAGGATCGTCGATGCGCTTGAAAAGGCAAAAGAGTATGAGAGCGGATCTTTTCTGGATGTAAGAAGTATGTAGATAAGACTCCCCTCCAGATTACTGCGGCACCCGGCGGGGCAGGGTGGGCTGCTACGTTCCCGTCCTGACCCGGTGTCCTACCGCGCCGTTGCACAGGTCTGAAGAGGAGCGTTCAACCCGCCTCGACGGACTGAACGCCGCTGTCTGAAATGGCAGAGAGGAAGGGATTCGAACCCTCGGTGGCTTGCGCCACACACGCGTTCCAGGCGTGCGCCTTCGACCACTCGGCCACCTCTCTATCTAAAATCCTGATAGCGGATTTTGGACTTTTAACCGTCGGTTCGAAATCCAAAACTCATGATCTTTTCGGAAAGTGGCCGGGGGACAGGGATTCGAACCCTGGGAGGTGTTACCCTCAACGGTTTTCAAGACCGCCGCTTTCGACCACTCAGCCATCCCCCGAACAGTGTAGATATGGAGGCGGTATCCGGAATTGAACACGGAGATCACAGCCTTGCGGGGCTGCTGCCTTGACACTTGGCTATACCGCCAGACAATTCTGGAGGCGACACCCGGATTCGAACCGGGGATCAGGGCTTTGCAGGCCCGTGCCTTACCACTTGGCTATGTCGCCTTCTAAAATGGTGCCCGGAGCCGGACTTGAACCGGCACGAACAGATGTTCGAGGGATTTTAAGTCCCTTGCGTCTACCGATTCCGCCATCCGGGCAAAAAATCGTAAACGGCCTGCTGTCCGAAACTACACAGAACCGCTCCGGGCGATTTTTTGCCAAATCGTTGTGCAACCGATCCGGCAGGACACCTTTAAACAGTTTTCAACTTGAATATCGGACTTTGTAAAAGAAAACTTCAAAAATATGGAGCGGGAGACGGGGGTCGAACCCGCGACCCCGACCTTGGCAAGGTCGTGCTCTACCACTGAGCTACTCCCGCATATTTTTGGGATCGGTATTATAGCCCAAATTTTTCGGTATGTAAAGAGCAAAAAGGGCGGGGAGCTCTTTTCCATGTCGGCAACCCGGCTTTAAAGTGCTTTTTCGATATAATTGACGCAAATTCAAATATGGGAAAGTGACATGAGAAGCGATATTATAAAACGCGGGTTCGAAAGGGCTCCGCACCGCAGCCTTCTGCGTGCGACCGGTCTGAAAGACGAGGATTTCGACAAGCCGTTCATCGGGGTGGCCAACAGCTATATAGATATCATTCCGGGCCACTTCTTTCTTCAGGAGTATGGGCGAATCGTCAAAGAGGCGATCAGGGAAGCGGGCGGAATCCCGTTCGAGTTCAATACGATCGGCGTCGACGACGGAATAGCGATGGGGCACGACGGTATGCTATACAGCCTTCCGAGCCGAGAGATCATAGCCGACAGCATCGAAACCGTGATGAACGCCCACAAACTCGATGCACTCATCTGCATTCCAAACTGCGACAAGATCGTCCCCGGCATGGTAATGGGTGCACTTCGTGTCAACGTCCCCACGATTTTCGTCTCCGGCGGCCCGATGAAGGCGGGTCATCTAAAAGACGGTACTCCGATAGATCTGGCAACCGCTTTCGAAGCGGTCGGCGAACACGCGAAAGGGAAGATAACCGACGAGCAACTCTACGAGATAGAGTGCGAAGCGTGCCCGAGCGGAGGATCGTGCTCCGGAATGTTTACGGCAAACTCCATGAACACACTCTGCGAGGCGATGGGTATAGCGCTGCCGGGTAACGGTACGGTTCTGGCGATGACCGAAGAGCGTCTCGAGATGGTCCGCACGGCTGCAAAAAGAGTTGTGGAGATGGCCAAGGCGGAGGGTCCCAACATTCGAGAAGTACTGAACGAAAAGGCGGTAAACAACGCCTTTGTCGTAGATATGGCGATGGGCGGCAGCACGAACACCGTACTTCACATGATGGCCATAGCGAAAGAGGCGGAAGTAGACTTCGACCTTGCACGCATAAACGAGCTTAGCGACAAAGTTGCGAATATAGCGAAGATCTC
>WGAW01000066.1 GCA_015494675.1 Hydrogenimonas sp.
GAAACGCGAGGGCATCAGCAGAAAGTCGGCCGCGGCGTACATTCGATGCGAAAGAGCCTCGTCGTAACCGACCCGCAGGTTGAAGTTTTCGTACCTTTCCGATATCCGCTGTAGTTCCTCGGCGTAGCGGGGCTCCCCCTCACCAAGAATCGAAAATAGCGCCGGGCGCTTCGCTAACTCTCTTGCGGCATCTATTATGAGCTCTACCCCTTTCTGCTCGGTAAAGCGGCCTATGAATATGAATAGAGGTAATTCATATTTATCTATATTAACTTCTTCCAGGTAACTCTCTTTGCAGATCCGTTTACCGTCAAGGCATCCCGCACCGTAACGGGCCGCAATGACGGGGTCGTTCATCGGGTCGAAAACGGTAGTATCTATGCCGTTGAGTATTCCCGTTAGCTTACCCCTGTGTCTTCGCAAAAAGCCGTCCAGACCGCAGCCGTATTCGGGTTCCTGTATCTCAACGGCGTAGCTGGGACTTACCGTCGTGACGGCATCGGCGTGTGCAATACCGCACTTCATCCAGTTCACTCTGCCGTAGAACTCGCACTCCTGCATGTTGAAGTGCTTTTCTGCGATTCCGCTCCTTTTTAGCGAAGCCGGCTCGAAAATCCCCTGATATGCGAGATTGTGTATCGTAAAGAGAGTTTTTACCCTCAGCCCGGCATCGCGGGCGAGTATGGCGGCAGGGGCCGTATGCCAGTCGTTCAGATGGAGCAGATCGAAAGAGTGCCTCTTTGCCAACTCCACAATTGCATGAGAGAAGACGGCGAAGCGGATGTCGTTATCGTCGTACCCTTCACCCGGCGGGCCGTAAAGATGGTCGCGGTCGCAAAGAGTGGGGTTGTATACGAAAACGACTTTCAAACCTTCATGCACACCGGCAAATATCTCGACATCATGGTGATCCGTACCGAACTTGAGGCTGAAACGCTCACCGGTAGCCCTGATGCCGAAACGCTCCTTTTCGATGAATCGGTAGAGCGGCATCACGGCGGCGACCTCCGCCTCGGCGCTCAAAGCCTTCGGAAGCGCATAGGCGATATCGGCCAACCCGCCGCTCTTTGCGAACGGAAATATCTCAGCAGCGGCGAAAAGTACTCTCATCCCATCTCCTCGATACTCTCTTTTAAAAGCGATGCCGCCTCTTCCGGCAGAACCGGATTGATCTGCATTCCGCTCCCTAGTTCAAAGCCGCCGAGCCTGTAAAGGCGCGGCATTATGCGTATGCCGAGGCGCCATACATCGGATATATCGTCGAAAAAATCCTCCGTTGCGAAGTTTCTCTGAAGCGGCGGTGTGTTGAATGTGATGTTGAAGTCGAAATCGCCGAGTTGCAGGTAAAGAGCGGCTATCACCTTTTTTGTCAATTCGGCCAGTTCATGCAGATCGGAGTCGCTCAATCCCCCCAGGTCGCTTACCCTCTTTTTCGAGTATATCGCCGTCTCGAAAGCGAAACCGGAAGCGTATGGAGAGAGAGCGGTAAAGCCGGGGGTCTGCGCGACTATACGCCTCTTCTTTTCCATCTCCGACGTCAGAAGCGCATCGAAAAGGCTCCGTCCGTGCTCACGGAAATAGATGCGGGCATGTCTGATCCGTCTTAGAGAGTCGATCGGCGGTGTGGGCAGCGCTATCAGTTGGGTATGCGGATGGGGCTGTGTGGCCGCTGCGTAGTGGCCATGGTTTTTAAAGAGGCTGATATGGACGAGTCGAATATCGTTTCTAAGATCGTTCAGGCGTGCACGCATCGTATATAGCCAGTTGAAATACTCCTCTTCGCTCCACTCATCCATTCTAAGAAGATGGCGAGGCGTATCGATTATTACTTCATGCGCCCCGAAGCCGTCCCATACCCTGAAGATTCCCATCTCGTGCATGCTCCACGGAGCCTCTATCTTTACCGCTTTGTAGAGATTCGGCACCACTCGGGTTTTCCAGCCCGGTCTGTCCGGGTCGTTTTTTCTTATAGCGAAGATCTCGGGCGGAGTCATGGATTCGTGACCCTCGCAAAACGGGCACTTCCTTCTCTTTTTGCGCCTCTTTTTCCCGGCCGCCGAGTAGCAGTCGGGCCTGTGTAGCCGCTCCGGGGCGATTATGGAGTACTCGTCGAGAATCGGATCGTAGCGGATTTCAGACATCACTCACCTTCAAGGAGCCGCTTATCGCCAGCCTTTTTGAAAAGGGAAATACAGCCGTTACGGTAATACCCTGCGTCATCAGCTCGAAACCCTCTTCGCTCTGCGAGACGGTCTGTAGCTCCGTCGCTAAAAGCGAGAAGTAGTGGTCCGTCTCGAACTTCAGAAGCCTGCCAGTATATCCGTCTACTATCTCGAACGAACGCAGCTCGTGATATGTGCATGTCTCTATCGGCCTCTTTTCGAGCATAACCTCGTCGAGGTTGGCGAAATGGAGGTTCAACTCTATTCCATATTCATAAATATGAGGGCTTTCGCTCTCTATTTCGATCGAAAAACCGAATCCGTTTTTTATAAAATCGTACCTCTTCTTCAGCAGTGTATCGAATTTTCGGTAGTCGTATATGCCTCCCCTTCTTTCGAAGGTAACCGAATCTTTGCCGATCTTCATCTCAAAAGGCTGATTGGCGAAATCGGAGAGCTCTTTGAAGCAGCATTTTCGAAGAGTCTGAACGTCGAGAGAGTGGTCGCTTATGTGGTCTACGAAAGAGTTTTTTATGTACCAGTCGTATACGAGGGCTTCACGAATCTTCT
This sequence comes from Hydrogenimonas sp., assembly GCA_015494675.1. The sequence continues at coordinate 2,733 of WGAW01000066.1, forward strand.
CATCGGCGCGGTGAGCGGCGGTGTGGATCGTACTTATCCCCTCCTCTTCCGGTTTTGCTTCCGCTTTCTGCGTATCGTTTTTCGCTATCTTCTCATGATAGGCCTCTTTCCGGCGTGTCAGCACATTCTGGAAGTTAAAAAGTCTCTTTCTGTCGCAAAACTCCACAAGCTGCCCCCCGAAACGGCTGTCGAATCTCGCGACTATCTCCTCTCCTACCCACTTGACCTCTTCGTAACCGTTGAGGTCTGTATCCGAGCGCTCGAGGGCGGAGGAGGTGCCGTAGCGTATATTTTCGCACTCTGTCAGGTATCTATAGGCGTTGTCGCGCAAATTGGGAAGGTAGAGTCCGCCGAATACCCCGTGCCAGTATACGTCGTTTGTCTGTAGTCTGTGGAGCGCATCTTCGTACTCGTCTGTATCGATTCCGTTAGCGGAGCACTCTAGCATCCTCTTGTGGAGACGGTTCGACTCTTCGTATTTGACGAAAAAGTTCTTCCAGATACCACCTTTTAGAAACTTGATCCCCTCGCGTTCGAAGCGCTCTTTACCCATCCGGGCCCTCAACCGCTCCAGGGCCAGGGCGTCGTCGGCTTCGAGGCTCCACTCGCCCATCTCGTAGTAGGAGACGCTCGGCAGATAGGCGATCCCTTTTGCACGGTTTTTGGAGAGATACTCCCTGTATTGCACTGTCTGAATATCCTCATCTTCGAGTACGCTCTCTATAAAACTCTTCAGCCACCCCTTCCGATGTACCCACTCGTTCGTGCCGGGCCACATCCCGAACTTTTCGGCATCGTCGAAGATCACGGCCGCACCGCCGTCACTATGCGTGCACCCCTTTATCGCCCCTATGGCCTCCTCAACAGGTTTGAACGGAATCGTATATCTAAGATCCTGCGATATCGGAAATAGTGCGATCTTTTCACCCCCCTCCTCGCTCATGAAAAAGCCGTCGAGCCTCTCTTTGTCGAATCCGGCGGCGATGAAGTGGTAGTCGTCTACGATAGCGTATTTTACACCCGCTTTAACGATATCCGGGACAATCCCGGACTCCCATACCCTCTCTGTCAGCCATAGACCTTCAGGCTGCTGTGCGAAATTCTCCGCGATGCTTTCGGAGAGCTTTCGAATCTGCGCTATGCGGTCACGCGACGGAATGGAGCTCAAAACCGGCTCGTAGAAACCGGCGGTCAGGAGCTCTACCGACCCTTCACGGGCGAGTGAGAGCATATCGTCGAAAACGTCGGTGTACTCATTTTCGATCTTTTTCAGGAGCCATCCGCTGCAGTGTAGAGCGAAACGGAACTCCGGATATTTGCGCATCGTAGCGAAGAATGGAGCGTAGCAGCTCTCTACGGCCCTCTCTACCGCCTCGTCGAAATTGTCTACGGGCTGGTGCATATGCACCCCGAATAGTAGTGATGTTGCAAACTTATCCACTCTCAAATCCTTATACGAACCAGTTTTCGCTGTAGTCATCGCCGAGATCGATGCGCAGTTCGTAGACTCCCGGCAGTGTCTGCACCGCCTGTGAGCCCGTCTCTATCTCTATTCGCAGCGATATCGCATCGACTCCGGGAAATCGGCGTTTGTCGATCGATATCTCAAATATTCTATCCAGTGCCGCTTTTACATAGCCCCTTTTGGATAGCCGCTTAGTATCGAGAACAATCGGCTTCTCTTCCGTATCGGTATAGATTCTTACGATAGCTCCTCTTTTAAATACGGCCATATCGCCGTCGAGGCGCAGATAGATACACGCTTCATCCTGCCCCCAGTATATCTTCTCTACGGGGCCTCTTTCCGCTTCCATCGTGCAGAACGATGCACTCTCGTCGATCGTGCCGCTTCCGAGCCACTCGAAAAAGGAGCTAACTTTTCCGTCTATTACCGGGTGGATCGGAAACTTCGGTTCGCTTATAAGCGACCTGAGATTCCGGTCGGCGACGATCGGTACAAAAAGGTCGGACGGTACCGCCAGCTTCATGAGCCTGTAGATCTCTATAAGGTGCCCCCTGAAGAGGCGGTCGAAATCTTCGGCGTATTCGGTGTGGTGGTCGTCGCCGTACCACCAGAACCAGTCTGAAGACTCGCATACGAGGAAATGGCCCTCTATCTCCTCTTTTACCGCCCTCTCGAGCTCCATTTCGTGGTGTATGTAGTCGACCTTTGTCTGAAAGAGCAGCTCCCACGCCGCATTCTTCTGCGGATGGCCCACCCATGTATCGAAAGTGCCGTTTATCCACGATCCCGGATGGAGCCTCTTCAAAGAGGAGGAGCGCTCTTTTGAGGCCTCCTCCATAGTGACCGTTTCGCACCACTCGGCACTCTCCAGTTTCGAATATAGCTTTTCGAAAAAGTCGCGTCCGTTGTTTTCGTAAAACTCCCACGCGTTTTCGCCGTCGAGAATTACGGGAACCACAGCGTCATCCGCTCTCTTTGCGATTCCTTCGAGCCTCGATACGAAGTCGGCGGCGGCGATACCCGCCTCTTTGAACCTGTATGTAAAGCCTATCAGGTCGCTTAGAGGATGGTCTCTAAAGAGGATTTTCAGCCCGCCGAAACCGTAGGGACGGTAGAGTCTCTCTCTATCGTCGCCGCCGGTCGATTTGAACAGAATCTCTTCATCCGTAGCTATCCACTCTATGCCCCGCTCCGCATACAACCGAACGCTCTTTTCGTCCACCGCCCCCTCCGCTGGCCAAAAGCCTTTCGGTGAAGCGCCGAAGAGTTCGTAATACAGCTCTACGGCCCTATCGACCTGCTCTTTTGCATCTTCGACAAGCGGCATGCTGTTGGTGGGAATCTTCGTTTTCGGGTTCGAAACCACCGCGCTCTTCATATCGATCAGAAGAGGCAGGATCGGGTGGTTCATCGGAGTCGTCGAAATCGAGATATGACCGCGCTTTTGAAGATCGCCGTAAAAAGGGAGGATCGTAGGTATGAACCCGAGAAGCGTTTCGACCAGTTTCCTTTTGTCGGCACCGTCGAATCCGCTCCCTTTTTCGAGAAGTCCGGCTATCGTATCGTAATTATCCCTAAGATAGTTGCCGCTCCATGAAAGCAGAAAGAGCACCTCGAGCTCCACGAGTTCGGAGTCTTTGTAAGATGAGTTTTCGAAAAGTTCCGCAAAGCGCGGCAGAGGCTTCACCATCGTATCGAAACGGCTGCTTTTGCAGATTTTGATCACCCACTCGCGATCTTCGCTTCCAAGCTCGTGAGGCTCCTTGAAAAGAAGCCTCAAAAAACGGTCGCAGCCGATCCCCTCCTTTTCATATAGCATCAGCTGCTCCATAAGTGTGGGGGTAAGGTTGAATGTCGCCCTGATCCCCTTTTGCCGCGACAGAAGCCACGGCATATCGTAGTAGTCTTTTATCGCATGCAAAAAGACCCACGGCATTCTCATCACTCCGTCGCTTCCCCTGTAGTCGGGCTGATGCATATGCCATAAAAACGCGAGCTTGAGCATGGCTAATTTATCTTCATCCACTCGTCTATCTTCTCTCTATAGTAGTCGTGCAGCTTTTTTCCCCTCTTCTGATCGAGCGCCTGAATATAGAAATTAAGATGCTCGCTGTACTGGTCAGGAATCATCAATATCCAGTCCGTCTCGTTCTCCCAAATCTTCACTCCGTCGGTAGTGGAGGCCTTTTTCCCTTTCGCATACTCAAGGAACTTTCGCATCATCCTCCCCTTCATAGACTGTGGACACGGAATGCGACATATGTGGAAATAGAAGTGTGTCATCTCTTTCGCCACTTCCGAAAGCTTTACATCGTGGCGCGTCAGCAGCTCCATTATTTTCAGGCTGGCGTACATAGCGTCTCTGTGGAGTGAAAATTCGGTAAATGCGTAGTTCCCGTCGATTGTGGCGATCAGATCGTAACGCTTGAGTGTCGATGCCTTGAAGTTTGCATATTTGCCGCGCTTGATCGAAAGGTGCGAGTAGGACTCATCCATCAGGTCCGGAGCCCAGGTCGGCAGGAAGACCTTCAGTTTCGTCTGACGGTGCTCCGCCTCCATATTCATCAGCTCCAAAACGGCATTGAGTGCTTCTACTTTGTTCAGCACATCCCCTTTGTCCGTTACCAGCGTAAGGCGCTGGCCGTGGGGGTAGATCAAGATTCCCATATCGAGCCCGAGTCCGGTCACTATATGTGAAATATCCTCTTTCAGTTTGATTTTTACATTGTGAATATTGGAGAGTTTTCTGGTGTCGGTATAGGCGTTGAGCATGATATTGTCGATCTGCAGATCGGTCATTATCTGAGGAAAGACATCTTTCGTGATTCCGAACATAAGGTCTACGGCTACCCGAAATCCCTTCGTTTTGATGATCTTGTGATCTATCGACATCTCCAGCGCTTTTTTATAGGAGATGCAGCTATCGTAATGGTAGAGAGTGCTGTCGTGGATCGAGCCTATCTCGTTATAGTCGACCCGCCTGAAATCCTCTTTGAAGAAGGTCTTCTCTATGCTCTTTGCCGAATTGGTATCGATTCTGAGCCCCTCTTCATTGTATAGCGTAATCTGCACTCCGGCCGGATCTACAAGACTCTTTCTGAAGTGTACACCCCCGAGCAGAGTCTCGTCCTGACTGAGATTGTAGCGCATTACAGCCGGAGGGATCGCACGCAAGTCTATCGCATCTATTCCCGCGGCGAGCAGACCGCCTACAAAGGCCCGCTTGATCATGCGAGGGCTCTTGTCGTAATCGCGGCCGACCACCACCTTGCTTCCCGGCGGAAGCTGGGAACCGAAGGCTTCCGCTATCTTGCAGGCCATTTCGCAGCTTATCTCTATGTTGCTTTTTCCGCTGATACTGCCGTTTTCGAATATCGTGTTACGGTAGCGGCTACCCCAGACTACATGGTTGTTGACGATGGCGGCCGGCTCGATCTTCTTGTCGGGCCAGACCGTAACATCCTGCTCGAAATGGGCCAGTTTACCCACTTCACACCCTTCGGCAAGTATCAGCCCCGCCTTCGCCACTACACCGTCGCCTATTCTGTTGTCGTTGCAGATTACACTGTTGTCGAGAACGACCTTTTTGCCCAGCTGAATATCGTGCCAGAGTACCGAGTTTCTTATGCGGCACTCGTTGCCGATCGTTACGTTGTCTCCTATCGTCACGTTGTGAAGACGCGTTCTTTTACCGATCTTTACGTTCTCTCCGATCACAACAGTATCTATTATCTCCACATCGGGGCCTATTTCGCTCTCACCGGTCAAGTAGAGGGTCCCGTCGGGATATTCGACCTTTTTGCCCGGGATTTTGAAATTTAGCCTGCTGTTGAAAATGTCGTCGTGCACTTCGCGGTAACTATCCGGGTTGCCTACATCGCGCCAGTAGCCTGCCGCATCGTAGCCCAGTATCTCCACCCCCTCCTCCATAAGCAGGGGAAAGAGATCCTTTGCGAAATCGAAATTCTCTCCGACCGGGATGTAGTCCAGAATCTCCGGCTCGATAAGGTAGATTCCGGTATTTATCGTGTCGCTAAAGACCTCTCCCCAGCTCGGTTTTTCCAGAAACTTCTCTATTTTGCCGTTTTCGTCGGTAATTACGACACCGAACTGTAGCGGATTTTCGACCGAAGTGAGCGTAATGGTAAGTTTCGACTTTCTCTTTTTGTGGAATTCGACAATCTTTTTGAAATCGAAATCGGTAACGAGATCACCGCTTACGATCATGAACGTAGTATCGAGATACTCTCTTGCAAACCCGACAGCCCCGGCCGTGCCGTAGTCGTCGTCGGGAAGGACATACTCGATGTTTATGCCCCTATCCCTGCCGTCTCCGAAATGGTTTTTAATGACGTCGGGTTTGAAATAGAGCAGAATTATGAAATCTTTGATTCCGATTTCAGCCAGGCTGTTTATCGTATGTTCCATCATCGGAAGGTTGACGATCGGCAGCATCGGCTTTGGTATCGAATGGGTAAGCGGCTGTATGCGGGTGCCGAATCCGCCCGCCATCACGACCGCTTTTATCTTTTTTGACATTTGCCCCTCCTTTTTCTTTTCAACTCCTCTTCCGTTGACGACCGTTAGACCGGCCGCATCGTTCTCACTCTCTCTTTTTTAGGTGTTCAAAACCGAATTTTTACTGCCGAACGGAGAGTCTGTGGATGCAAGAGTCTCATCATTCAGCCATCCGCCGTCATTTAAGAGATACCCGAATTCGAAAGTTTCTCCTGCGGGAAGCACTTTGACTATGTAGAAGTCTCCGCTCTTTTTGCGCCTCATGGATTCCGGTTTCCAATCGTTCCAACTCCCCTTGATCTCGACCGAATCGAAATCTCCGTCTTCGAGAGTGAATGTTACCCACGCCTTTTTGCCTCTCTTCGTTATCTTGACCATCTCCCCTCCTTTTTCAACGGTACCTTTTGCAGCATCGAGTGTAAAAGCGGTTACGCCCGTACCCTACCCCGTTTTATTATAACCAAATCTGCCGTCTTGCCGATCGGCTCAGTCGAGCCTGTTCAACATTCCAAGCAACTCCGGATCGATCCTATATCGATGTTCGACCACCTCTTCTATCTCCTTCATCCCGTACCGGCCGTTCTCTATCACCATAACTTTGTTCGAGTCGACCGATTGAAGAAGGTAATCTACCGCGCGCACCGTAAATTCGAACGCAAGCATACGGTCGTTGACCGTCGGGCTTCCACCGCGCTGAATATGGCCGAGTACCGTGACTCTGGTCTCCATCCCGATCTCATTTTCGAGCCAATGCGCTATATCGTTCGTCATCCCGGTGCCTTCGGAGACGATACATAGTATATAGCTCCTGCCCTCTTCGATCTCTCTTTTCAGATGCTCCCGCGCAACGCTCCTGTTGAAATCGGCCTCCGGTATGAGGCATATTTCCGCACCGCTCGTTATGGCGGAGACCGCCGCTAGATACCCGCACTCGCGTCCCATCACCTCTACGACGAAAGCGCGGCTGAAAGTGGATGCGGTATCTCTGATCTTGTCGAGTGCATCGCGAATGACATTCAGCGCGGTATCAACCCCGATGCATGTGTCGGTGCCGTATATATCGTTGTCAATCGTTGTGGGAATACCTACGAAGTTGAGCTCGAACTCTTCGCTCAGCCTCTCCATGGCCCGAAACGATCCGTCGCCGCCGAGCACGACAAGACCGGTTATACCGCTCTTTTTCAGATTCTCGTATGCGATTTTCCTATATTCGTATTCGTAGAAACGCTTCGATCTGGAGGACCTGATTATCGCACCTCCCCTGTGGACTATGCCGGCCACATCTTTGTGTGTAGCTATAGCTATATCTCCGTCTATGAGCCCTTCGAGGCCGTTATATACAAAATAGGGGGTTTCGCCCTTTTCATACACATAGTCCACGAACTTCTTTATGGCCGGGTTCATACCCGGTGCATCCCCGCCCGAACAGATAATCGCAAGCGGCATTCTCTCTCCTTTTCGATCGTAGAGGATGTATAATGTTATCACATATTGGTAAACAAGGAGTTTCAGTGTACCCGAAAGTGAAGATAGTAGCCACCCTTGGCCCCTCGAGCAACACTCCGGATGCCATAGAGAGGCTTATGGATGCCGGGGTGAACATATTCCGGCTCAACTTCTCCTACGGTACCCACGAGGAGCATCTAAAGAGCATTCGTACAATTCGCGATATCGCCGACAAAAAGGGGCGTCATATCGGTATACTACAGGATATCTGCGGCCCCAAGATAAGAATAAGGGGTCTGAAAAAGAGGCTTAAGGTTGGGCGGTCGGAGAGGATATTCATGGCCAAAGAGCCGTCACAAAAAGCTTTTTCCATCACGCATCCCGAGCTTTTGGAGTCGTTCAGGGAGGGTGAAGATATATTTTTCGCGGACGGCACCGTACACGCCCGAATCATCAAAAAGAGAGGCGATTCGATCGAACTCGAAATCCTGACCCCCGGGACGCTTGCCGAAGGCAAAGGGGTGAACCTGCCCGACAGCGAAATCTCCCTTAGCGCTTTGACGCAAAAAGACAGGGAGGATCTTCGCTTCGGCGCAAAAGCGGGAGTCGACTTCGTGGCAGTCTCTTTCGTAAGCTCCGCCGACGACCTGAATGAAGCTCGGCAGATCGTGAAAGAGGCCGGCGGAGATTCGTGGATTACGGCAAAGATAGAGAGAAAGAGCGCACTGGAGAGGATCGACGAAATCATCGAAGCGAGCGACGCCGTAATGGTTGCACGAGGAGACCTGGGTGCGGAAGCCGGACTCTACAGGGTACCGCTCCTTCAAAAGGAGATAATCAGAAAGTGCAACATCGCGGCGAAACCGGTAATAACGGCAACGCAGATGCTGACATCCATGATAGGCTCCCCCTATCCTACCAGAGCGGAGGTCTCCGATATCGCCAATGCGGTACTTGACGGTACCGACGCCGTGATGCTTTCGGACGAGACGGCCGTAGGCAGCTATCCGGAAAGAGCGGTAGGTGTCCTTAAAGATACGATTCTTCAGACTCAGCACCTGTGCACTTCGCCGAAAGATGCGGATCCCAAGCCTGAAGAAGCGTTCTCTCACGCGGCCGTAGAGATGTCGAAGCTGATACCTTGCGAATTTATCGCGGCGCTCACGCTCTCTGGATATACGGTGCGCCACCTGAGCAAATTCAGGCCGCAAAAGCCGATCTACTCCATAACGACCGACAGATGCCTGCTGAACAAGAGCTCTATGATCTGGGGCGTGCACGAGAGTGTAGCAATAGAGGAGTTCGAGAGCGAAAAGGAGCTTACGGCCAAATTTCTGAAACAGACCGGCAAGAGGCCGTCGGCGTTCGTGATGGTGACCGGTTACCTCGGAGAGAAGATTTTCCAGGGCAAAAGCGTCCGCTACATAAACAGACGCGATATCGAGAATCAGCTGCCGTAGTCGTATAGCTTCTCGTAATACTCCTCCACCATTCTGGAGGAGCTGAAGTAGGCGATGATGTCGTTCATTCCGTTTTTGGCTATATCGAGCCACCCCTTTTCGTTCTCGTAATACATCGGAATTATCACATCTTCGAGTTTTTGCATCATCGCAAGGTAGTCGAGGCGGTCTATCTCTTCGACGGGCAGTGACGGGTCGGCGTGGGGTATCGTAAAGGAGTTGACCCCGTCTTTTTGGAACTCCGCATGCCAGCCGTCGTCGACGGAGAAGTGTATGGAGGCGTTTACACCCGCACTCATTCCGCTCGTACCGCTAGCTTCGCGCCCCCATCTCGGGGTGTTGAGCCACAGATCGCTCCCCTGCTTCAGAAGTTTCGAAAGTCGAAGTTCGTAGCCGACAAGAACGGCCACATTTTTGAACTCTCTGCTCATCAGAACTAGGTCGTTAAACATCTGAATGGCCCTATAGTCGAGCGGATACGGTTTTCCGGCCCAAATTATCTGCACAGGTCTCTCGCTGTCGGCGATCAATCTTCTAAATCTCTCCATATCGTATATGAGCAGACCGGGGCGCTTGTACTCGGCAAACCTTCTGGCCCAGACGATCGTAAGCACATCGGGATCGAAAAGCTTTCCGGTCTGGTGGGCAACCTCTTCGAAAAGTATATGCTTCAGATGCTTCTTTCGCCCGACCAGCTGATAGTCCTCATGCTCCTGCATCCAGCTCAGAAGCTGTTTGTCGGCCCAGTATCGCATGTTCTGTGCATTGGTTATGCTGATAATCTCGCACCTTCCGCCGATACCCTTCCACATCTCGTTGGCCACCTTTTCATGTATCTTCGACACGGCATTGGCACGCTTCGAGGTTTTCAGGGCTCCGACCGTCAGCGAGAAGCTCCTGTCGTAATAGTCGATCTTCTCCGCGATCTCCTCTTTTGAAAAACCGTTGAAAAAGCCCATCCGCTCCAGAAGCTCCACATCGTGCTCTTCGTTACCGGCCATCTCGGGCGTATGGGTCGTAAATACCACACGCTTTTTCAGCTCCTCCAGAGCAGGATACTTTTTCATGAGTTCGAAAACGAGCGGCAGCGAGTGCCCCTCGTTCATATGGTAGACATCTATATCGACCCCCATCGCCTCGAGCACCCTCACTCCCCCGATACCCAGCACGATCTCCTGGGCTATGCGTGTCTCTTCGTTGGCATCGTACAGTTTGTGCGTGATTGTACGTGAGAGATGGTCGTTTTCGAAGCAGTCTGTAGAGAGGAGGATCACCGGTGCGGTATCGAATGTCGAGGCGGGCAGCAGATAGGCTTTGACGACCACCGGTTTTCCGTTTATCGACACCTCTACCTTTATACCCGTCTCTTCTATGAAATAGTAGAACTTTCGCCGATACTCAATCTTCAGTGTGTTGTCCTCGTGGCGCCCCTGGTCGTAATAGCCGTAGCTCCAGAGTATTCCCACCCCCAACGTATGTTGCCGTCTGTCGTTCGCGCTGCGCATGTGCGAACCGGCCAGGAAGCCGAGACCGCCGGAATATGTCTTAAGTGCCTGGTCGATGGCGAACTCCATCGAAAAGTAGGCCACTTTCGTCTTATATTTCTCGTCTATCTTATAAGGAAAAAGATCCATCCGTTTCAACCCTTTTCAAATTTTTTCGCCAAAATCCGCTTACCGGTCTCAACCCCCGGTTGATCGTATGTGTTTATATGGAGCATAGCACCGGTCAGCGATGTTAGAAGCTCGTAATATAGAATGAGCTCCCCGACACTCCGCTCGTCGGTTCTGCTCAGAGTTATGGAGTCTATCGGGACACCTTCGCCGGTCAAACTCTCCATCGTCGCGTCACACTCCGCGTTTATCAACTCATTGAAGGTATGGCCGTTTACATAGTCGCTCTTCTCTATATGTTCAAGTCCAATATCGGGTATTTTCAATCTTTTTTCAAAATCCTCCACTTTTATGAAGGTGACGCTTTTGTCACGGGGGCCCTGCATGATAAGTTGAAGAAACGAGTGCTGATCCACAGGGCCGATATGTCCTACAGGCGTAGGTCCGACACGGTTCCCGCAGCGGTCGATCTTTCCGAGCGATTCACCCCAAAGCTGTACGTACCATTTCGTGAAATCCTCCAGCCGGGAGGCGTAGGCGAACATTACGTTTATACGGTACTCTCTCCAGTTGCTCGCTATAAAAGCGGCTTTGAGAAGAAGGTGCTCCTCCTGTGCCCCGAAAAATCTCTCCACCATCGCCGACGCCCCGGAAAGAAGGGAGCGCGTGTCGTAGCCGGCCAATGTGAGCGGTACTATGCCTACACTGCTTAGAACAGAGAAGCGGCCTCCCACATTGTGGGGGATCGTGTAAGCCTTCAGACCGTGGCGGTCTACAAAGTGGCATAAAGGGGAACCCTCGTCCGTTATCGCTATAACCCGCTCTTTGTCCTCTCCGCTCAGATCCAGAGCGAACCTCTCGATAGCGGCTTTGAAGATGGAGATGGTCTCGACGGTCGTGCCCGATTTCGAAATTACTATAAAGAGGGTCTTCTCCTTCTGCAGCGTATCGAACTTCTCTTCTATATCCACCGGGTCGGGATTCTCCAGAAAGATGAGTCTCTTCGCATCCGGATACCTGTATCTTAGAGTCGAATCTACCGCCTTCGCGCCCAGCGACGAGCCCCCTATCCCTATGACCGCTATCGTGTCGCAATTTTGCATCAGGTCGCTCGATGTCGCGTACGCCTCCACTTCACTGACGATTAGCTCCGAATCGAGAGGAAGGTTGTAGTAACCGACAATACCCTTTTCTCTTTCGTAAACGAGGTTTCCGAAAGCCTCCGCCATCAATTCGTTCGCTTCTTCATCGGCACTCCAGCCGAAGTTGTGGTCGTAGGTAATCATCGTCGATCCTTTTTCACTTTTGTGTCGATAGAGACGACACTATCCGCCCGGCATCTTCCAAAAGCTCTTCGAGATGCTCCCGGGAGCGGAAGCTTTCGGCATATATTTTATAGATATCTTCCGTTCCCGACGGCCTCATGGCCATCCATCCGTTTTCCGTCACGATCTTTACCCCGCCTATCGAGGCACCGTTTCCGGGAGCCCTGGTGTAGATTTTCTCTATCCTTTCACCGGCGAGGTCAGTGAGTCTCAACTCCTTTTCATCCAGCTTTTTGAGCCTCTTCTTGAGCTCCTGCGTAGCGGGAGCGTCTATGCGTCTATAATACGCTTTTCCGAATTCGTTTTCAAAATCGGCATATATCTCGGCCGGGTCCCTGCCCGTAACGGCCTTTATCTCGGCTGCAAGAAGGTTCATGATTATGCCGTCTTTGTCCGTCGTCCAGACGGATGAATCGAATCTCAAAAACGAAGCACCCGCACTCTCCTCTCCGCCGAAACCGAGCCACCCCTCGAAGAGGCCCTCGGCGAACCATTTGAAACCTACCGGCACCTCGTAAACCTCCCTTTTCAAACTTGCGGCTATGCGATCTATCATCGAGCTGCTTACAAGCGTCTTGCCTATCTTGAGATGCCGTGCCCATTTGCGGTGTTTGAAGAGATACCAGATAGCGACGCATAGATAGTGGTTGGGGTTCATCAGCCCCCCTACCGGTGTGACTATGCCGTGCCTGTCGGCATCGGTATCGTTTCCGAACGCCAGATCGTAACTATCTTTTAGCCTGACGAGAGAGGCCATCGCCCATGCGGATGAACAGTCCATCCTTATTTTACCGTCACGGTCAAGCGTCATGAACGAAAAGGTCGGATCCACATAAGGGTTTACGATCTCGATATCGAGCCCGTAGATTTCGTTTATCTTTCTGTATACCCCGATCGCGGATCCTCCAAGCGGATCGGCCGCCAGTTTCAGGCCGGACATCTTTATACTTCCCATATCCACGATATCGGCCAGAGCCTCAACATACGGAGTTACAAAGTCGTACTCCTTCACGGAGGGCGAGCATAAGGCGGCTTCGTAATCTACCCTCTTAACACCCTTCATACCGTTTTCGATGATTCGGTTCGCACGCTTCTCTATCTCTTTGGTTATCTCGGTCTCCGCCGGGCCGCCGTTAGGGGGGTTGTATTTGAACCCCCCATCCTCCGGCGGATTGTGCGAAGGCGTTATAACTATACCGTCGGAGATCTTTGTACTGCGTTCGTTTTGCTGCAAAATGGCAAACGAGACAAGAGGCGTAGGGGTATATTCACCGTTTTCCGCTATACGAAGCTCAATGCCGTTTGCGGCCAGAACACGAATGGCGCTCATCTGTGCGGGGGTGGAGAGAGCGTGCGTATCTATTCCGATAAAGAGGGGGCCGCCGATATCGTGCCTCTTTCTGTAATCGCATACGGATCGGGAGACGGCCGCCACATGGGTCTCGTTGAAGCTCTTTTTCAGAGAGCTACCGCGGTGTCCGGATGTACCGAAAACCACCCTCTCGCTCTCTTTCGCCGGATCCGGTTTCAGTTCGTAGTATGCCGAAACCAGGGCGGGAATATCTACAAGATCACTCTTCGGCACGGGTTTACCGGCAAGCGGATGGGGCATGGAAGATCCTTTTTTCAATTTTTACCCTTGTGTTCCATAATCCAGTGAAAGAACATAAGCTGCGCGAAAAAGGGCGCGAAGATGTTGATCGCCGGCAGGAAGTTTAGCAAAGAGGCGAATACTGCGATACTCCATATAGTATAGCTGTGGTGGCGCAGAGTGTTGTAATCCTCTTCGTTGCAGTATAGAGAGCAGGTGCTCAGAAAATAGGACTCCCTATATAGCCACGCCCACAAAAAGAGTTGAACGAAGACGTTGGCTACGGGAATGAACAGTATGGGAAAGAGAACGATAGAGAGGATAATGAAGAGCAATGAGTCGCGCACGACGCTCAAATGGTGTTTTTTGCTGATACCGCTGCCGGAGGTGTCAACAAGAGGGTAGTCCATCTCTTTTATCGCATCCAGAAACGGCTTTCTGAAATAGGATATGACAAGATATAGCGATAGAATGAACATATTGTAAAAGAGATAGAAAGCTATCAGCCACGCGATTCCGTCGGCGACCGTCTGAAACGGAAGAAGCGTAAGGAGTTTCTGTATCTGCTCGTTTACCAGATGCCAGTTGAGCAGAAGTACGAGAGCCCAGCCGGCAGATAGTATGAGAAGGGAGGAGAAGGTGTAGAAGTAGTATGTCCTCTCTTTGAATTTTCTGAGTATCGGCGGACCTATGAGAGCCGTTATGATCGCAAATGTGACCAGAACGGCCACAAACCAGATGAAAAAGAGTATAAAAAGGGCACCGTCGGCCTTTACGATCGAAAAGGGTACCCAGCTTATTATCTTCGAAGTGATCGAAACGGCCCGGTCCCAGTAGAGCCACCCTATCACTATCCAGACCGCCATAAGAGGAAGCCCTATAGCGAGCGCGAGTTTTAAAACATCCCAACGCAGAATATCTTTTATGCTTCGTAGAAAATAGCTGTTCACTTTTTTCATAAATTGCCTTTAATGCGATGACTTTACCTCGATATTCTATCAAAGTTCTCATTTACCTTTTCTGTCGTTCAGCGTTTTGAGAGGTGATCTGTTGTAACATCACCGATAAGAATACAATGATCCGGGTCGCCGATGAAATCGATATTTACTCTAGCCATTCTCTTTACTCTCGTTTTTGCCGCCACGGCCGACAGGAAACTGCTTGGACCCGACGCTCTGAAAAACTACGAACACTATCTTGCGACGTTGAGCGAAGAGAGAAACGAAACGGCCGAGACAAAACTGAAACGCTCTCTGCTCTACAAGCTTATAAATATAACCAAATATGCGAAACGGAAGCCGCCTGCAATACTTGAAATATCGGATATCAAGAGTCTTGATGCGTATATGGAGGCGTTTTGGACCATCATAGAGCAGAAAAAGAGATACGAGCATATAAAAAAGGCTCTCGACGAAGTTGACGAGAAGCTCTCGTACCTCTCCAAAATCGTATCTCAAACGGAATCCAACCGATCGTTTCCAACCGTAGAGGATCTGCAGTATGCGTTCTACTACAGGAGCAAAGATGAGCTTCAAAAACGTCTGCGGCTTCTGAAAGAGGCTCTGGATCACAATACCGAGATACTGAAAGAGAGCCTTTCGGGCATAAAGTTCGATTCAAAAAAGTATGCGGATGAGTATCGGGAGATTGAAAAGAGGCTTCACGAAGCGCAGATGAGGCTTGAGAACCTCAAAATCGAAAAGGAGCGTCTGGGACTGCTCGGACGTGAAGCCGAAGCGAACGATATTCAAAACAGGATCGACCTGCAGAAACGGAGGGTCGACAACATAGCAAAAGAGCTTATAAGAAACGAACTTGTCGTATTTTTCAGCGCATTGCAGGCCAAAAGCCCGAAACTATTCGACACGCAGGAGGATATAAAAAAGCTTGTAGAGAGCCTCTCGGCAAAGGAGAGAGCCGAATACGCACCGGTTGCTCAAACGCTTGAACAGATGGGTGCCCAGAGGCTTGGAAAGACGAAAATTCTTCTTCACCGTACAAAAGAGGGGCTACAGCTGATCGAAAAAGATCTCTGGCAGAGACTGCAGACACCTCTTTTCAGCATAAACACAAAGCCCGTTAGCAGCTGGAATATGATCGTCGCACTCTTCATACTCGCCGCCGGTTTCACACTTGCCGGGCTCTATCGCCGCTATATTCGACGAGTCACCCATATGTTCATAAACATCACCCCCTCAAACCAGATAATCGTAAGCAACATAGGCTACTACCTTATTCTCACTATAGCCTTTTTCATAATGCTCAAGAGCATGGGGCTCGATCTTAGCTCACTCACTCTCATAGCGGGAGCCCTCTCCGTAGGTATAGGATTTGGACTGCAGAATATCGTTGCGAACTTCATATCGGGCATAATCCTGCTCTTCGAAAAGAGCATAAAGATAGGCGATTTTCTAGAGATAAACGACAGACTGCGCGGACGTGTGGTGGATATCCATATGCGCTCCATCACGATAAGAACCAACGACAACATAGACATACTTGTTCCGAACCAGACTTTCATACAAAACGATGTCGTAAACTGGACGCTAAGCGATAGCCGAAGGCGCATGCGCATCCCTTTCGGGGTAGCTTACGGCAGCGACATAAAAAAGGTCAAAAGCGCGATTTTGGATGCTCTGCAAAAGAGCTCTCTGCACTATATCCGCGACGACGAGACCAAACAGCCGTTGGTCGTGATGACCGAAATGGCAAGCAGCAGCGTCAATTTCGAACTATTCGTATGGGTAGAGGGAGACGAGACCCTCAAGCCGCTGCGAACAGCGGACAAATTTCTGGTTCTTATCTACAACACTCTTTATGAAAACGGAATAGAGATCCCGTTCCCTCAGCTCGACCTACACGTTCGCGACATAAAAGACCGGCTCGAAATAGTAAAAGCGCAGGAGTGACGGTATGTATATATTTTCCGACGACAGGCTCTACAGGAGAGATGAGATAGATCTTCAGGAGCATAAAAAACAGATCATCTTTACATCCATAGAGAATAGAGAGATCATGAGATGGCTGACAGATCACAACTTTCCCGAAAGCTTCATAGAAGACATCAAAAACGAAGACCAGAGTGTCGCTTACGAGGAGAATGAATCATTCAAGCTCGCGATTTTGAAATATTTTCAGAAAGACGATGAGAACGAACTGCTTTACAACGACAGAAACGTCGCGATCATCATGCACGAGCAGAAGTTCATATTCCTTGCCAGGGATGAAAAGATCGTCAAATCGATCATAAACCGCCTTTACAAACGCTATAAGGCCACCGACTCCCTCGAGTACGTGCTCTATCTTGTCATAGATATAATGGTGGATCACACGATGAGTGTCATAGACCTTATAGACAACAGACTCGAAGAGATAGAAGACAGAATCTTCAACGAGAGCCTGGATGAGCAGGAGGTCCAGAAGAACCTATATTTCGCAAGACGCACACTCAACCGGATAGCGAAACTCTCCGTACAGCAGAACGATATCATCAACAAGATTTTCAACCACTTTCCGGTCGTTATGAGAAAGAGATTGAAATATGAGTTCATAGACCTAAAAGAGCACCTCTCGTTTCTTATCAACGAATCGAAGACATACCTCGATCGTACCGGCTACCTCCAGAACCTGCTGATGGGTTTTCTGAGCAACCGCATGAACCAGGCCATGCAGCGACTCGCGGCCATCTCGCTTATATTCCTGCCTCTCACGTTTATCGTAGGCAACTACGGGATGAACTTCAGGTTCATGCCTGAGCTGGAGTGGAGATACGGATATCTTGCCGTCTGGGGAGTCAACCTGATAATAGCCTACCTGATTTTCAAATGGCTCAAAAAGAAGAGATGGATATAGCGTAACGGCAATATCGTCTCTTGCGGATCGATCTCCTTCCCGTTTATTACCATTAATAATAACTCAATTTACTTTTTGTTGTTGTACGATATAATTGTGCCCTCAAACAAAAAAGAAGGAGAAGAGTTATGAAAAAGATAAGTGCGCTGCTTCTTAGCGTAGCTGCGGCCTCAACGCTTGCGGCTTCGGAGTACAGCTACTCCGTAACGCCGATGTTCGGGGGTGTAGAGCCGCTGAACAAGGAGTTTCTCGACAACGGTACGAGTCTGGGTGCAAGAGTCGGTTACAATCTGGACGAGAGCCAGACACTGGAGCTCGGTTACGACTTCATGGACAGTGTAGACTACAAGACACTTGTGCCCGGAAGAGATACCGACTCACACCAGATCAGCGCCAACTACCTTTAC
Organism: Hydrogenimonas sp.; assembly: GCA_015494675.1. The sequence goes on from WGAW01000066.1 coordinate 20,410, forward strand.
CACTTCCTGGACTCGGGCGACAGGGTAAGACCGTATCTTCTGGCCGGTGTCGGAGTGCAGGACTTTACAAACAATCTTGCAGGATTGAGAGACGGCCTGATCGGAAACCTCGGTCTCGGCCTTAAAATAGCTCTTGTAGACGCTCTCGATTTGAGACTCGAAGCGAGAGACTTCATAAGATACGATGACGGCGGTCACACCCTGGCATATACGGCCGGCCTCGCCTACTCTTTCGGAGAGGTTAAAAAAGAGGCACCCGCGCCCGCTCCGGTAAAAGCCGAAGCCCCCAAAAAGATCGTCGACAGTGACAACGACGGTGTAGCCGACAAAAACGACAAATGTCCGGATACGCCCAAAGGTGTAGAGGTGGATCTGAACGGTTGCCCTCTCGACACCGACGGCGACGGAGTGCCGGATTTCAAAGATGAGTGCAGGGGCACGCCCGAGGGTGTAAAAGTGGACGCGAAAGGGTGCCCGATAGATAGCGACAACGACGGTGTAGCCGATTTTATCGACAGGTGTCCGAACAGCAAGACGACAAAAGTCGACGAGCACGGCTGCGCGCTCGACAGCGATCGTGACGGAGTACCGGACTATCTCGACAAGTGCCCGACGACTCCGGAGGGATTCAAAGTAGATTCGCAAGGGTGTGCCGTAGGCTTTACGATGCATGTGAACTTCGCCACAAACTCGGCCAGGATCGAGTCCAAAGATACCCCCTATATAGACAAGCTTGTCGCATTCATGAAAGAGCATCCGCAGACAAAAGTGCGCCTCGAAGGGTATACCGACAGCGACGGAAGCGCCGCCTACAACCTCAAACTCTCTGCCAAACGTGCCGAGGCGGTCAAGAGAGAGCTTGTAGCCAGAGGTATTGCCGCTTCCAGAATAACCACCAAAGCGTATGGAGAGGAGAACCCTATAGCCTCCAACGCGACTCCGGAAGGAAAAGCTCAAAACCGCCGTGTAGAGGCCGTTTTGATTCCGACCGAACACTAAGAGCCGCGGTTTTCGTGCCTTCAGGCACGAAAACCCCGCTTTCTTCACTCCATCTGCCGTCAAATCACTCTAATAAATATATCACTGCAGCCGATATTGCTATACAGCTTATCTTGTAAAGCGTTCAAGACAGCACTATCCGAGGCCGCCTACGAATCCGTACCTAATGGAGTTCACTGGCAAAAACGGAAGGATAGATGCTGAAAGAGAAATAGTGTCAAAGGAGTCGATAGATATGTTTTCAGGCAGCAGGAGCAGCGCTCTAAAGGATAGAATCGTAGAACTCGAGAACGAAAACAGACTTTTAAAAAGTGAGATCGAGTCATTGAAAAGTGAGCTCGAAACCTCGAGGGGCCGAGAGCAGACGCAGGAGTCCAAAGATGACTCCGAGCTCAAAGATGAGCTGCTCAAACTTCTTATCGAAAGTTATGACGACGGCACGGAGTTCCTGCAAGACTCCATCGAAGAGAACCTGCAGATGCTCGAAGAGGGCGGACGGCTGAACGAGACGAATACCGAAGAGGCGGCACAGATAGGCAAAAAGAGCGGCGACGTCATATCAGCCATGCAGAATATCGTTCATAAGTCCGACTCTCTCAAAGAGGATTCGGAAGCGCTCAACAACCATGTGGCTTCCATATCGGAGATCATCAATCTCATAAAGGATATAAGCGACCAGACCAACCTCCTCGCTCTCAACGCCGCTATCGAAGCCGCAAGAGCGGGCGAACACGGGCGCGGATTCGCGGTCGTCGCGGACGAGGTAAGGAAACTCGCCGAAAGAACCCAGAAGGCTACGCAGGAGGTGGAGATAAACATCTCCACCCTCAAGCAGAGCTCGTCGGCCATCGTAGAGGCCGGAGAGTCGTTTCAGGCCGATGCGCAAAGAGGCATGGAGGAGTTGGAAGATTTCAAAGAGCGCACCGACAGGGTCATACAAAACTCACAGAGATTAAAAGAGCAGATGTCGGCAATCATCAACGGCATGAAAGTAAGTAACGGAAAGATAGACCATATACACCTGAAACTGCAGGGCTACAACGCTCTTCTAAACCGAAAAAGGGTCGATTTGCCTGACGATAAGAGCTGCCGGTTCGGAAAATGGTTCAGTAGCGAATTAGGAAAGCTTCTTGCCGACGATAGAGAGGCTCTATCCGCCATAAGCCGGCACCACCACAACGTCCACAGCGGACTCATGCAGGCCTTCGAACACTTCTTCGACAAAGACGACTTCATGGCGACCGTCGAAGATATGAAAAAGGTCGAAAGCTCCAGCAAACTCGGCTTCGAGATTCTTCAGGATGCCGTAAAAAGAGCAAGAGGCTAAAAGGGCTACTCACGCCTGCATGCCTCCTCTTTGGCCTTAATTACTTCGAGACGGCGCAGGATGTGCTCGAGTTCCGCGATATTCTCTTCGCACTCTCTTTTGAGCGCATCCCTTCGACTCTTTATCAGATCTATCTGCTTTTGCAGATCTTCCATGTCAATTCGGCACTTTTTCGCCGCCTCCTCCTCTTTGTCGAGAACCCACTCCGTAGCTTTTTTTAAAAACTCTACCATTTCAAACTCCTTTTTTACAGATGTTATGCAAATTCCGGGCAAGGCCCGCGATTCGGCAGACAACCCCCTGAAGCTAAGAGTTTATCGATTTCGTCTCTTTTGCGTAATCCTTCTCACACGCTATTTTGAGGCAGTCGGGAAGCGGCCTCGACTCTATGAAAGCTCTCATGTTTTCGAGTGAAATCTCCATGATTCTCCTTAGCGCCTCTTCTGTGTAGTACGCCATATGCGGAGTATAGAGTATATTGTGGCGGGCCACATATTTTAAATCGCTTATCACATCGAGACATAGCCGGTTTTCGACACTTCCGTAGAGCTCATCTTCTATGATCTGCGCTCGTGCGACATTGACTATGATAGCATCTTTTTTTACAGTCTCGATATTCCGGCTGTTTATCAGCCCCTTTGTTGCAGGCGTCAGAGGAAGCGCTATCATAATGACATCGCTCGACCCAAGAACCGTATCAAGGCTCTCGCTGAACTCTATGCCGAGCTCATCCACTATTTCGCGTCTCGTTCGAGACCATGCCGCCAACCGCATACCCATGCCCCTGCCTATATGGGCCATTCTTGAGCCGATGGCTCCCAGGCCGAGTATCCCCAGCCGTTTGCCGAAGAGTTCCATCCCTTTGAGATCTCTATATTCGAATACTCCCTCTTTGGCTCTTGTTATGGCGGTATGCGTATGTCTCGTAGAGTTCAGAAGTAGAGAGAAAGCGAATTCGGCGACAGCAGGACCGCCGTACCCCTTGACGTTCGAAGCGACGATCCCGCGACTGTAGAGCGCACTGCAGACGATATGTTCGTATCCGGTGGATCTGGTCTGGATATATCTGAGCTTTGGAAGCTTCGAAAGGATTTCGTCGTCTATTCTGGAGTGGACGAAAACGCTCACAGCCTCATATGCGGCCTTCATGGTAAGAGCTTCGTTGATGGTCTCCTCGAAAAACGAAAGCTCTTCATTTTTCAGATGTCGTGAAAAAAACTTCCTCTCTTCCGGTTTCGTCTCGAAAAAAGCGATCTTCATAAGAATCCTTACCAGGGAGATTTGACGATACTACCCGTCAAATATTGTACCACCCATGGAGCCCATAAAGTTAACAGCCGGTTTTTCACACCCTATACACGGTGTGAATAATTTTTATTACCTCACTATCATTTCTACTTCACAACGGTATGGATGATACGATCATACTTCAAAAGCGGCAGTCGTATGTTCGTTGAAAAGGCGACAGCGGTTTCGTAACAAGCTCCAAAAGTTCAGGGTTTTAAGAGGTCCGCTTAAGTACAATCGCTCTTATCGAAACGCAAACAGCCGCACACGACAGGAGAAGAGGCATGGATCGCAACATAGAAGAGCTCGGAATCGAAATCGAACGCCGTATCAGGCTCTTTACCGAAGGCATGGACGAAAATGCCCAGGCGTACGAGATTGCCGAACTTCTCGAGCAGATGCGCGAAGTTGACAAAAAGCGTTTCATCGATCTTCTGAAATCTTTCCCGGAAGACCTCAAGGCGGACGTACTTTCGGAGCTTTCCAAAAACGCACAGGAAGACGCTCTCGAAGCGATAGATGCGAAAGAGCTCGCCGATATCATCGAAGAGATGGATACCGACGACGCCGCCGACATAGTCCAGCAGATCGAGGAGATCGACGAAACGAAAGCCGAAGAGGTCCTCGACGAGATAGACAAAGAAGAGAGCAGGGTCATCCGCGAACTCATCAGTTACGATGAGAATGAAGCCGGCGCACACATGCAGACCGAACTCTTCAAAGCCTATATAGACGAGACGATCGGCGACTCTGTAAAACGGCTCAAGCAGATGAAGGCGGAGGGCGGCCTCGACAACGCATACCACGTCTTCATAGTCGACAACAGAGACCGTTTCATGGGAATGATGCCGATGGAGGACCTCGTTTTGCAGGGACCCGACGAAATCTATCGTAATGTACTGGCCAAAGAGGGTGCGTTGACCGTGGCGGTGAACCCGAAAGATTCGATCGACAAAGTGATCGAACTGGCCGGTAACTACAACATGAATGTCATACCGGTCGTAGACGAGTTCGGTATTCTTCTCGGTCGAATCACGGCCGACGACATCTACGACCTTATGGAGAAGCAGGCGACCGACCAGATCTACGGCATGGCCGGTGTGCAGGAGGAGTCGGAAGAGAGCGAAAGCCTGCTCGAAGCCGGAAAATCGAGGGCCGTATGGCTCGGGATAAACCTCCTGACGGCGATCGCGGCATCTGTCGTGATAGGCTTTTTCGACTCTACCATTCAGTCTATAGTGGCTCTGGCCGTTTTGATGCCGATAGTCGCATCGATGGGGGGCAACGCCGGCACACAGTCGCTCACCGTTACGGTCCGTCAGCTGGCACTGGGAGATATAGACCCGAAGGAAGCCAAACGTGTCATCACGAAAGAGGTTCTGCTCTCGCTCGGAAACGGACTGATATATGCGGTCGTTATGGGAGTTATAGCATACCTCTGGTTCGACATGCCGCTTCTGGGTCTCGTGATCGCCCTATCGATGGTGATAAACCTGCTTGCGGCCGGATTCTTCGGGGCCACTATCCCCCTGATCCTAAAGGGCCTCGGCGTCGACCCGGCGGTAGGCTCGACCGTTCTGCTTACAACCGTCACCGACGTGGTGGGCTTTTTCAGCTTCCTCGGTCTGGCGACACTGATTCTACTATAAGGAGTGGGCGTGAAAAAAGTGTTTTTGATCTTGATGATCTCGATAGGCTCCATCCTTGCGCATGAGTGCAGGTATGAGATGAGTCTATCTTTGGATACGCAAAAAGGCGTGCTTGAAGGGGTGGCGAAGATCACAACAGACCACGACTCCGTTTCGCTTCTGGATACACGGGCCAATATAACCTCCATAAAAAATGCAAGGCTCGTCGTAAAAGAGAACAGACCGGTACTGTTGAAAGCTTCGAAAAACGATCCGATCGAGCTCTCGTTTCTTTACGGCTTCGATCCGGGTGTACAAGATGTTTTGCTGCTCGAAGGGTGGTATCCGGCGATAGATCTCATGTGCAGGTATGAAACCGTCGTAAAGGCGCCCGGCATGAAGATCGTCACGGAGGCTACGGATACAAAAGAGTTGAAAAAAGGCACAATCTACAGGTACGACCATCCGCTCGATGCGCTCCATCTAGTAGCCTCTTCCCGCTATAAAACAGAGACCATCAAGAGCAGAAGCGGCGTAACGCTCTCTACCTATCTCTACCCCGAAGATAGCCGTCTATCGGACACCTATCTCAAAAAGAGCGCCGACTACTTTTCGAAATACAAAGAGATGTTCGGTTTCACCCCCTTTAGAGACTTTTCGATAGCGGAGGCTCCGTTTCCGGCGGGTTACTCGATGCCTACATTTACCCTGATAGGGAAGCAGATAATAGACAAACCCTTTGTTCTGAACTCTTCACTGGGTCACGAGATCGTACACCAGTGGTTCGGAAACTACGTCTACGCGCCGTACCGCGGCAACTGGGTAGAGGGGCTTACAACCTTCTATTCCGACTATCTCTACGCCGAAGAGTCGAACCGGGGCGCAGAGTACAGAAAAGATCTTCTCGTTAAATATGACTCATATGTCGATTCGTCGAACGAAATCGCTCTCATAGAGTTCACTTCCAAGACAAAAGAGAGCAAAAACGCCGTCGGTTACGGCAAGTCCGCCTTCTTTTTCTACATGCTGGAAAAGAAGATAGGCGAAGATGCCTTTAATCGCGGTATCGAGAAACTCTTGAAAGAGTACCCCTACAAAACCGCGAGCTACAAAGATCTTCGTAAGATTTTCGAAGAGGTTTCCGGCCAAAAACTGCTCGACTTTTTCAAGACGTGGGTATACAGGAAGGGAGCATTCGATTTCAGGCTCTCAAACATCGGCCTGAGCTACATAGACGACAGATACATCCTCGAATTCGATATCCGCAGCAACGGAATGCTATCGCATCTTCCCATCAAAGTGTGCTCCGACAGCGAGTGCCTGTGGGAGACGATTGATCTTGGCAAAAAAACCCACAGACTCGAACTCGACATAGAACCTAAAAAGATCGTCGTCGACGAAAACTACGAGATATTCCGGCGTCTGGCCCCTGAAGAGGTTCCGCCCGTGATTTCACGTATCCTCGACGGTGACGTAACCGTCATAGTCGATCGCAAAGATAAAAGACGCTTTTCAAAGATGTTGAAAGTCTTTAAAAATGTGGTCTACTCGGACGAGGTTAAGTATGATGCATTGAAAAAGAGCGACATCCTCGTTCTCGGTGCCGCGAACAGCTTTTTGAAACAGATAGCGATCGACTTTAAAATGGAAGGGGATACAAAGATAGAGCTTTTTAAAAACCCTTTCGATAAATCACGTGTCGTCGCCGTATTCGAAAGCGAAAAACTGTCGCGTTCGATCTTTTTCAGACTCAGACACCTCGGTAAATACTCCACCGTAGTAATAAAAAACGGCAAAATCGTGAAAAAGAGTACGAAACCGTCGCAAAAAGGGGTGATCTTCACCGTTCCGAGCGGCTCATACGCTCTCAAACCGAATCTCGACCCTCTTGGCTCCATCTTCCCCGATCTGACGCAACAGAGGGTTGTTTTCATAGGGGAACAGCACACCAGATTTTCGAACCATCTCAACCAGCTCAAAATCATAAAGGCGATGGTGAAAGCGGGTAAAAAGGTAGCCATCGGCATGGAGATGTTTCAAGAGCCCTACCAGAAGTATCTCGACCTCTATATAGACGGGAAGATTTCCGAGAAGGAGATGCTGAAAAAGACCGAGTACTTCAAACGGTGGAAATACAACTACCACCTCTATCGCCCCATAATTCTTTACGCAAAAAAGATGAAGCTGCCGATCGTAGCGCTCAACATAGAGAAGGAGATTACAAGAAAAGTTGTAAGAAAGGGTATCGACTCTCTCGATACCGGGGAGAAAAGCAGGGTCCCGGAGTCGATCGACTTTTCCAATGCCAGATACAAAGATGAGCTGCGAAACATCTTTTCGAGTCACAGCTCAAAAAGTTTCAAAAATTTCGACGAGTTCTACTATGCCCAGCTTTTGTGGGATGAGACGATGGCCAAAAACGTATCCCGATTCCTGAAAAAACATCCCGATTACTCCATGGCCGTTCTGGCCGGAAACGGACATGTGATGTTCGGTTTCGGAATACCCGACAGAGTCAAAAGGAGAGGTATTCACAGATATAAAATCGTAATCAACTCCATGAAGCCGAAACCGGGCATAGCGGACTATCTTCTCTACCCGGAACCGATAGAGACCGCGAAAGAGAAAAAGATCGGCGTCTACCTCGAGGGTGACGAGAAGCTCAAAGTCGTAAAACTGGTCGACAACTCTCCGGCAAAAAGAGCAGGTATAGAGAAAGACGATCTAATAGTGGCGATAGACGGGGCGGAGGTCAAAACGATACCGGATCTGAAACTGGAACTCTTCTTTACCGGCGAAAAGGCCGAAATCACCGTATTGAGAAACGGCAGGCGCGTTAAAATCCCTATCTCTTTCGAAGAGCCCGCCCAGGCTCATAAGAGAGGTTAGAGTCGTCGGCCGTTATTATCACTTCAGGCTCTCCGTCATAAAAATAGGGCTGCTCGAAGAGCCGCTCCTTTATGGAGGGCCGCTCTATTTGCAGCGAAACGTCGCGCGATTTAGGAAATATATTCCCGATCGATTCGACGGCAAAAGCTTCCGCTTCGTTCAGATCTTCGGTAAATAGCGGGTAGAACCCGAAATTGAACCCTTTTACCGCATCTGCCGTCGCTACGTAGACTCTTTTGCCGGCATACTCCATACGGGCATCCCAGAGCCTTAGAATGTAGATAGAGGCGTTACGCTCTTCGTAGAGGGAGCAGGAGGGCGTTTCATACCTCCAAAAGAGCGGAAAATAAATATTTTTTCTACTCCCGGCATCCTTCCACCCGGCCGACTCAAGCTTTTTGCAGATATCGACCCCCTCTTCAACCACAAGCGCCAGATTTACGGGCAGACTCTCTATTCCGAATATGTTTCTCGTAAACCGGCTCTCTTCATCCGAAAAGATTTCGGAAATCTCCGTTATGCGCTCCATCTCTTTTTTTGTCTGCGGCGCCGGTTTGTAGCGGTATTCGCTTCCGAAAAAGGCGAACAGGGTCACAGAGAGCAGCACGACGACCGCACTCAAAGGTTTTGCGTGGGGTAACGGCTCTTTTCGGGGCGGACGGTTTGTGAATGTCATCCACTCAAGCAGAGCGGCGGCGGCGCTCACCCAGAGCAGACCGAGCAGATACCCCCCGTAAACGTCGCTCAGATAGTGCTCGCCCAGATATATTCTGCTCACTCCTATCAAAAGAGCGAGCGAGAGGGCGGCAAAAAATGTATTGACCCTCATTTTGAGGCTCTTTGTGTTTCTGATTATAAGGTAGGCCAGAAATCCGTAGAAGGTGACGGCGAGAAGCGCGTGCGCACTCGGAAACGAGTAACTCGGCTCATAATATAGTGCCGTCTCGGGTCTTTGCCTCTGAAAAAGGAGTTTGACGCCGTAAACCAGGAATGCAGATCCGAGCAGTGAAAAGTAGAGGGCTATCAACTCCCTGTATCTGCCGTAGAGAATCAAAAAAACGGTCGCGGCGGCGCAAAAGAGAGCCACCGATTCGATCTTTCCGAGATATGTCACCCATGTAAAGAAACGGGTCAATTCGGGAGTCCGCCACTGCTGCACAAGATTTGCGACGATCCTGTCGGCGTATACTATCGGATCCCTGCTCAAAAGGTCCTCCGCAACGCCTCCAAGAAGAGCCGAAAAGAGTATAAGAAGTAGAGTGAAGAGAGTCAAAGTAAGACCGTAGAACGATCTTCTGTCGAAACGGTTCTGTAGAAACGTTGCCGTTTTGGAGTGCGAAGATAGATACGACTTGACATACGGATTGCTCAGAAAAGCCCGCCCCATCGAAAGTACTATCGATTTCAGCACAGGGGCGCTGCGCATTATGAAACGCTTCAGAGTGAAGAGTATCAGAAACGAAACGGCGAGCAGCGCCAAAAATGTTACCGTTCTTGAAAGCCATATCTGCGCCAGTGACAACGATGCCGAAAAGATATATCCGACTCCTATAAATTCAAGGCTCCAGCCGACGGCTCCGAGAAAATCCCATATCAAAAACTTCTGCGGATCCATTCTGAGTGAACCGGCGAGAAACGGAATACTCTCTTTCATGGCAGGCAAAAAACGGGCTATGAATACAGATTTCGCTCCGTGAGAGTTTAGAAAACGGTGTGCGGAATCGACCCTCTCGTCCGATATATGAAGCCACGCTCTTTTCAAAAGTTCCACCCCGTAGCGTCTGCCGAGAAGATAGTTTGCGACATCCGCCGTATAGGCGCCCGCGACGGCGAAGATGAGTACGGTTTCTATATCGAGATAACCCTGCCCCGCAAGCAGACCCATAAAAAGAAGAAGTGTCGAACCGGGTATCAGAAATCCCAGCCCGAGAAGAGTTTCGGAAAATGCGGCAAAAAATGCGAACCAGGCGGTATAGCTTTTAAAGTGTTCGACAAACGCAAAGACGGTATTCTGAAGAAGATCGGACATCGGCAGCGTCTCCCTTCCGTGATACCAAAACTATAGCAAAATAGTCTATAGCTTCCGATCAACCCTCCAGCAGAATCGTAAAGACGGCACCCTCTTTGGAGTTTTCCACCCTGAGTTCACCGCCACAGTGCTCCTCGACAATGATTTTGCTCATATACAGACCTATTCCGGTGCCCTTTTCATCCTTTGTGGAGAAGTCCGGCTCGAAGATACGCCCCAAAATGGCCGGATCGACTCCGCCGCCGTTGTCGCGTACCTGAAGATAGTGCATGCCATCCTCAAAACCTGCTTCTATATCTATGCGGGGGTTCTCCACCCCCCTCTCTGTGAGAACATCCTCGGAATTTTTCACGAGGTTCAAAACGACCTGCTTTATCTCGTTCGGATAGCTGGAAAAGCGACGACTATTGTCCAGATCGTATTCGACGACAATGGAACTCTTTTTCAAAGAGGCTTCGATGATTCCCTTCAGACTCTCCACAATCTCTTTGAATGAGGTTTCGGTACGCCTCTTTCCGTCTTTGAAAAATGTTCTGAAATCCTCGATCGTCTCACTAAGGTGGTGGACATATGTCACAATCTTCTCAAGCCCCTCGATAACCGATTCATCATCGGCTTCACCCATCATCTTCTTCAGCTTCAGATCCGAAGCGGTCAGGCTTATGGCGTTTAGAGGCTGCCTCCATTGATGGGCGATCATGCTTATCATCTCTCCCATAGTTGCGAGCCTCGACTGACGAATCATCCGCCACGACTGCTCCCTGTTTCTCTCGAGCGCCTCCTGCATCTCTTCGGAAGCTATCTCCAAAGAGCGGTCGAGCATCTTCAGACTCTTCTCATTCTCATTGTAGGAGGCCTCCACAAGCTTCAGAAACTTTTCGAACTTTTGCGGATCTATCGACTCTATAGACTCTATGCCGCACTTTTTCAGCTGCCTCTTCAGGAGTCTGTTTTGAGTCATTTCGTACACTTTTCCCATATCCGGGTAAGGGTCATAGTCTGGTTAAGAAGGTCGCACCGTCCGTTCGTACGTGTAGATATCTCTCCGTAGGAGTAGAAACCGACCATCTTTACGGACGGAGGAAATATGTCTCTCACAACTTCCAACTCATCTTCGCTTCTTTGGCCCAGAACAAGCCTCCTGCCTACGCAGCTTACCGCTATCAGGATGGCCTCTTCTCCTTCATATTCATCGCTATCGATCTGCAGTGCGGCCTGTTCCGCGCCGCTTACGAGATTGTCGAAATTGGCCTTCATGAAAGATGCGGAGCTGCCCTGCTCTATATCTCCGGCGAACGTTATGGAGTTCTCTTTTTCGTCTATCGCAACTATGGTCCTGACCTTTGGCTCCTCGTCACCTCTTCTCACCTGCAGCGGAAATAGCAGTCCGGAAGCGGGGAGTTCGTCGGCATACTCGCCCAAATACCTCTTATAGAGCTCCAAAGCCGGCTTGTTGTCGAGTGAATAGAGTACGTTCCCTTTTGCCCGTGTCACTCTCCTGTCGATGCCGAAGCGGTCCCAGCCCCCCTGCGAACCGAACTCCACATGAAGGTTGTCGCCGTAAAACCCTACTGCCGTCACATAGTTCTGCTTCAATCTACGCCCGACAACCACCCATGTAGACTCGAAGCGGTTCTCATCGCCCGCAAGGGCGCCGGTTACTACAGCTTTAGAGCGCTCCAGGCTTCTGTTTATCCCTCTCGTCAGCTCCGAACCGTTGACATTGAGTCCGTCGCTCAAAACAAAAACCCCTCTGAGAGATCCATGATCGTCAAGAGTCTTTATGAGATTCTCACCGATTGCAAAGTCATCTGAGACTGAATCCGCACTGCATGCCGCAACTCTTATCTTCGAACACTCAAAACGGATGACCGCTGCAGAGATTCCCCCGGAATAGAGCTCATCTTCAAATATCTCTCCGGCTGTCGAACACCCCACGACTTTGGACTCGGGGTATGACGAGATCAGCTCTTTCAAGCCGATATGCCCGTCATCTATATCCGGATCGCCGAATATGATGACAAGACTGTTTTCAGAATCGAGCCCCCTGTCGAACGGTCTGTTCCACCCTCTTTCAGGCATATATAGGTATGTATCGAGCCGCAAAAAAATCCTTTGATAATTTTCTAAAACCCTAAATAAACACTACTCTCAAATTATATATCTAAGACCATTCAAAAGAGGTTATGAAGAGCCCTCCCGGAAAGGAGTAGGGGACTTTCCATAACCTCTATCTACAAGTATCGGATAAAACCGAGAAAAATTGATATTTTTAACCGGTTTTAATTAAAGAAACCTCTTTCCCAGAGGGTGAAGCGTCTCGTCGAAGCGGTATAAAATCGGCTCCCCCGTCGGTATCTCCAGTTTGACCACCTGTGCCGGTGTAAGATTCTCTATGGCCATAACCAATGCGCGCAGGGAGTTGCCGTGGGCGCTTACGAGCACACACTTACCGCGTGCCAGCTGCGGGGCTATCGATTCGGCGAAGTAGTTCAGGGTACGTATACGGGTCTGTTTGAGTGATTCGCTTCTCGGCAGCAGGACCGGGTCCAGGCTGCCGTATTTGGGGTCGTTTTCGGGAAGTCTCGGGTCTCCGGCTTTCAGCGGCGGAGGCGGAGTGTCGTAGCCCCGTCTGATCGCTATGAACATCTCTTCGCCCACCTCTCTTTTTACGGCATCCTTGTTGTGCTGCTGCCACGCGCCGTAGTGCCGCTCGTTGAGCTTCCAGCTTCTTATCGAGTCGATATGCTCCCACTCCATCTCTTTCAGGGCGATCTGCGCCGTATGTATTGCTCTCTTGAGCCAGGATGTGAAACAGATATCGGGATAAAGAGCGTTCTCCGCCAATCTTTTTCCCGCCCTTTCGGCCTGCTCTACCCCCTTTTGGCTCAAGTCTATATCTGTCCAGCCTGTAAAGAGGTTCTCTTTGTTGTAAAGACTCTCGCCGTGGCGGAGCAGAATCAGTTTGGACTCTCTCATAACACCCCTTTTTAACGCCTTAATGTGTTTTCACTTCGCCTTTGCCGAGCTCTTTGAGTACTCTCTCGGCTTTTTGCAACTCATCCTCCTTCGCATGCACGATTACCAGAATCTTTCCCTCCTTGAGAAGATTTTCGTAGTGAAGCGCCTCCGCCTTCTCCATACTGAAATCGGCAAGCCACGCAGCAAGCGCCGATGCGCTGCCGAATGTCGCCGCTCCGCCCAGAAAACCGGCCAGCGACGAGACTACAGGCCCTGCGGCCACGATAGGCCCGAAACCGGGTACCAGCGAAAAGATTCCGCCCGCCAGAAGGCCGAAGAGTCCGCCCCAAATCGCTCCCTGTTTACCCCAGAAGAGTATGCTCTCGTTCTCCTTTTCGATTTCGAAACTCTTTTCGGGTGTATCCTCCCCTTTCGAAAGGGCGTAGAGATGCTCTTTCGAAACACCCTCTTCAAGGAGCCTTTTCACAGCCTCGGAGGCATCCTCGTGATTTTCGA
>WGAW01000067.1 GCA_015494675.1 Hydrogenimonas sp.
GTATGGCTATACGCTCTATGGACCCCCCCTTAAGCGAAAAAAGAGACTCTTTTATATCTACGTTCTTAAGAGTCCATACCACCAGATAGCCGGTCGCGTAGACCCTCGGCTCGTTCAGCGTAAAGCCCTCTCTCTTCAGGCGCTGCGGATATTTCATATCGGCGGAGAGAAAGATATCGTAGGGCGCGCCGTTCTCTATCTGGGCCGTCAGCTTGCCCGAAGAGCCGACGACGGTTCTGATATCTATGCCGCTGCTCTTTTTGAAAGCGGTGCGCAGCTCGTCCACGGCGTAGTGGACATTGGCGGCTACCGCAACGGTTACGGCGGCTACCGATGAAACGGAGCAGAAAAACAGAAGCAGAAGTGTCGCTGCGACTCTCACACATATCCTTTTAAAAACGGCGATGCACCCTCGCCGATTCGGCTCTCATGGACTCGTTATATAAAAATATATATAACGAATTGTATGCCCATATTGCTGAAGCGAAGCTTTATTACCGCACCGATGTAACGCAAACTCCGGGCAATGCCCGCAATTTGGCAGGGGGTGAGCGGCCCTACAACCCCCTGAAGCTTCGAAATCTCAAATTAATCATCATCTGGCCAGAATGACGTCCGAGGGGCTGAAGAGGGCGTATGCCGAGCTCCCTTTTTTCAACCCTGCCGCTTGCGCCTCACTCCTCTTTACGACCGATACGACTCTCGCACCGTTTCTCAAAACAAGTCCTACTTCTGTAAACTCCCCGTCTTCGACTAAAGAGTCCACTCTCGCCTCGAGTACGTTGAAACCGCTCTTTTTCGGCGCTTTCGCCGCAGGCTTGATCCAACTGCTTTTGATGAGGGCAAAGATCTCCATACCCGTCTCTATCCCCATCTTTTCGGCGCTTACGCTCGTAATCAGCGCCCTTATCAGTTCACCGCCGCCGATATCGAGCTCCACTTCGCACTCGACCTCCCCGCACTCCACCCTAACTACGCGGCCGAGATACTGGTTTCTGGCACTTGTTTGAAGCGTAAGCCGCCTGCTCAATGACCGGAGCCTCTCTGACTCCACAGCCTGCTCGCTGACAAGATCGAAGAGTCTTTGCTGCAGCGAAGATATCTCTTTGTATATCCGGATATACTCCCGCCCCTTTTCGGTAAGCCTCGTTCCGCCTCCGCCTCTGCCTCCGGTCTCTTTGGCCACGATGGGCTCTCTGCTCAGAGAGTTCATCTCGTTCACCGCATCCCATGCGGCTTTGTAACTCATCTTCATCGCCTTGGCGGCTTTGGATATGGAGCCGTGACGGGCTATCTGCTCCAGAAGCTCTATGCGTCCCTTTCCGAAGAAGGCCTTCTCGTCACTCTCGAACCATAGATTGCTTTTGATTTTCATGTAGATATTATAGCCGAAGATAGCGGCTTGAGGGGTTCTCCCCGCAGGGGGAGAAAGAGAGGGGGTGTCCTATCAGCTCTGCTCAGGTTTGTCCAGGTGGACATCCATCTGGGGATAGGGGATGCTGATACCCTTTTCGTCGAAGATAAGCTTCACCTTCTCGATCGTATCGAAATAGACTCCCCAGTAGTCGCCGCTCTTTACCCAGACGCGACAGACAAAGTTTACACTGCTGTCCGCAAGTTCCGATACGGCGACAAAGGGCGCCGGATCTTTCAGAATGCGTTCATCATCAGTTAGAATCTCTTCGAGTGTCCTCTTGGCGAGCTTCAGGTCGTCGTCGTATCCTATGCCGAAGGTCCACTCCACCCGTCTTGTCTCCTTGGCGGAGTAGTTCGTTATGGTTCCGCCTATAATTGCGCCGTTTGGAACTATGACGACTTTGTTGTCGCCCGTTTTGAATATGGTGGAGAACATGTTTATCTCCTCGACCACGCCGGCGGTACCGCCCGCCTCTACGAAGTCCCCCACCTTGAAGGGTCTAAAGAGTATAAGCAGTACGGCCGCACCGACATTCGAGAGGGTGCCTTGCAGCGCCAGACCCACAGCCAGACCGGCCGCACCCAAAATGGCGACGAACGAAGTGGTGTTTACGCCGAGATTGTTGAGTGCCGCCAGAATGACGACGATCATCAAAACGACATATATCAGGCTGCCCGTGAAGGAGACTAACGTCGCTTCGACCTTGCCCCGCTCCATAATCTTTTTGATACTGTTGGTAACGGCTTTGGCGATCCACTTTCCTATGATGAATATCGCTACGGCGCCAATCAGCTTCAGGCCGTATGTGACGGCCAGATCCGCAAAGTGGTTTATATCTATATCTTTAAAAAAGTCCATATTCATAATCTTTTCAACACCTTAAAAGTTGTAGACAATACCGGCGGTAGTGGTCGTGTCCGTCTTCTTCTTTCCGAGTGCGGGAACATTGTCGTATTTTATCTGGAAACCCATCTTGAAAGAGAGCTGGTCGACTATAAGCATCTTGAGCCCGAGGTTTACGACGGTTTCGTAATCTTTTACCCGCTTTAGATTGTCGAGCAGGTTCCAGTCGGCGGTGAACCGGTTGGTTTTACTGAAGTTGTAGATATAGTCGAGACCCCCTTTGAGGTAGTAGAAGTTGTCGTGCGGCTGCGATGTGTAGTTGCTTCTTCTAAACTGCAGACCGCCTTTGCCCTTCAGGCTCTGCTTCTCATCTTTCATTATGTTGTACCCCAGACCGGCACCCAGGTTGTACTGCTGATTGTAACCCTCGAAGGTGTTTCTGATGGCCGACGCTTCACCGTAGGCGAAGAGATCGCTGTTGACATAGCGGTTTACGGTGTAAAAGAGCCTGTAGCGCTCATCCGATTTGACTCCGCTCTTTTCACCGTAAAGTATGTCGGCTTTAAAGTGCATATCGGTATCCGCGGCGTACTGATAGTCGTTTTTGTACGCGGCGTTGAGAGACTGGCTCTCGGAGTTTCCGGTAGAACCGATATAGCCGAGCTCTACACTCTGCTTCAAGGTTCCGACCGGATCGGCGGCCCACAAGGCGCACCCTGCAAGTCCCATTGCGACGATTTTTTTCATAACTCCTCCTCAATCATCTTTTTGCAGGCGTATGTTAACGTATTTAATGTGAATCTATTGTGAAATGGGTTTCGATTTATCTTCGTTAAACGATTTCGTTATATGGTAGAATTCAAAAAAATATTGAGGATCGATATGAACGGAAAACTGCACGTCGTTTCATTGGGGTGTACCAAAAACCTTGTAGATACGGAAGTGATGCTCGGACGGCTCAGAAGTTTCGAGATGACAGATACGCCAGATGAAGCGGATGTGATCATAGTAAATACATGCGGCTTTATAGATGCGGCCAAAGAGGAGAGCATACAGACGGTTCTGAACCTTCATGAAGCGCGCAAAGAGGATTCGCTTCTGGTGATGGCGGGGTGTCTGAGCGAGCGGTACAAAGAGGAGCTCCAGAAGGAGATGCCCGAAGTCGACATCTTCACGGGAGTCGGAGACTACGACAAGATCGACGAGTTGATAAGAGCGAAACGGAGCCGCTTCACTCCGCACGTCTTTTTGAGCGACAACCAGGAGCGGGTAATAACCGGCTCCTCTTCGCACGCATATATCAAACTGGCCGAGGGGTGCAACCAGAGCTGCAGCTTCTGTGCTATTCCCGGGTTCAAAGGAAAACTGCACTCAAGAACTCTCGAAAGTGTCGAAAAAGAGGTCAGACGCCTGACAGAAAACGGGTTTTACGACTTCAGCTTCATATCGCAAGACTCCAGCAGCTACCTCTACGATACGGGTGAGAGGGACGGGCTCATAAGACTCATAGAGAGGGTGGAGAAGATCGAGGGGGTAAAGAGCGCAAGGATACTCTACCTCTACCCGAGCACGACCTCCCTCGAGCTGATCGACAGGATAGCGGAGTCGCCCGTTTTTCAAAACTACTTCGATATGCCGATCCAGCATATAGATCCCGAGATTTTAAAGAGGATGAAGCGGGGTATAGGAAGCGAAAAGATCGACACCCTGCTCAAGGCGATGAGAAGTGTAGAAAACAGCTTCGTCAGAACGAGTGTAATAATCGGTTTTCCGACCGAGAGTGACGAACAGTTCGGCCGTCTTTGCGATTACCTCGAAGAGTTCGGATTCGACAGGGTGAACGTTTTCGAATACTCCGACGAAGAGGGGACCGACTCTTACACTCTGACCCCGAAAGTCCCCCCGGAAACGGTCGAGAAGCGCCTCGAGACCGTCGCTCCGATCGTGGAGAGGTCGACTCTGGAGTCTCTCGAAAAGATGGTCGGCCGGAAGGTAGAAGCGGTCGTGGAGGGGCCGAGCGACGAGCACGAGTTCCTTCTCTCGGCCAGGCCGCTGCTCTGGGCCCCCGATATCGACGGGGAGTTGCTGATAAACGAGAGCGAGCTGGAAGACCTGAAGTTCGGCTCCGCCTACACGGTAGAGATAACGCAGCTTGCGGGCACGCAGCTTCTGGGGCGCATCGTAGATGCTCGATAGCGAGGCCCTCGACAGGCTCCGCGGCTCCAAGAGCCTGCTGGCGTTTTCGGGCGGAGTCGACTCGAGCGCACTCTACCATCTTCTGAAAGAGCTGAATATAGATTTCGATATAGCTATCGTCAACTACGGCACCAGGCCGCAGAGCATGGAGGAGGAACTGTATGCGAAGGAGCTGGCCGAAAGGGACGGCAAAAAGGTTTATATCCGAAGATGCACGATATCGTCGAGCGACTTCGAGCGGCTTGCGCGAGAGGAGAGATACACCTTTTTCGAAGAGCTGATATCGCGTTACGGGTACCAAAACCTGATCACGGCCCATCAGCTCGACGATATGCTGGAGTGGGGGCTTATGCAGCTTTGCAAAGGGTGCGGAACCGTCGAATTCGTGGGTATGCGGCCGGTGGAGCGCAGAGGCGGCTATTTCCTGGTCAGACCGCTCCTTTTTACACCCAAAAAGAGGCTGCTGGACTATCTTCACAAGCATAAAACGAAATACTTTATCGACGAAACAAACCTCAGCGACAGGCACACAAGAAACAGATTCAGGAAAGAGGCGGCGACGTTCCTGATGGAGGAGTGCGCGGACGGAGTCGCAAGAAGCTTCCGATATATACTCAAAGACAAAGATGAGCTTCTAAGGCAGGCCGAACCCCTCTCCACTCTCCGTAAAGCGACGATTTTGAGACGTCCAAAAAGCGATTCGGCGGCGATTCGCTCAATAGACAGGGTCCTGAAAGAGAACGGCTACATTCTCTCGGCACCGCAGAAAGAGGAGATCGCCGAAAACGGCTCCGTGGTTGTCGGAGGAGAGTGGGCGGTAGAGATTACGGACGAGAAGATATGGATAGCGCCCTATATCAATGCAGTTATGCCGAAAACCTTCAAAGAGCTATGCCGGAGGCTGAAGATTCCACCGAAGATCAGGCCCTATCTATTCTCCGTCGGAGCCGACGAAGAGTTGCTATCGTCGCTCGCTTCCTGACTCTTTTCTCTCCTCTCTTCGAAGACCCGGATCCTGAATATACCTTCGATTTCACCCTTGTCGGCTCGAAAAGCGATAGGAAAATCGGCCTGTATCACATAAGGGAGCGACGAAAGAGCGTCCAGAAAGCGATAGAAGTTCTGCGGGGACTCCATCTTCGTCATGGCGTTGAGCTCATATATCTTGTAGTGCGGATCGGAGAGGTTCACATCTATCGGTTTCAGGTCGACTTTTTGGAAAAACTTCTCGGCACTCTCTATAAAGAGCTTCTCGTTCCACCTGTTTTCGAAAGCTTCGGTAACTTTTCTCTGTTTGCTTCGCAGTACCTTCAGTCTATCGAAAATCTCGTCGTGCTCCTGCTCGGCGGCCATAAATTCGGCTTTGCTCCGAGTATATTCGCCGTTTACGCGCTTATACTCCTTTACAGATGGAATCACGAGCGCGAAGATCAGCATGAAAACGATGACAAGATAGAGCAGAATCCATATCAGCATCCGTACAAGACGCACCTCTTTCAGGCTCACTCTTCAACCTCGCTTCCGGCTTCTATGCTACCTTCGTTCACCGAAACGAAACGCCACCAGCCGTTTTCGAGCGGATAGAACGTGGTGACGTTTCTTTGAAACACCGATTTCAGAGGTGCAAGCAGCAGATAGTTGTATACATCCTTCGATGGCGTTACACCGTATAGAACGAGGCCGTTTCTGTCGAGTATCGCCTTGGTAAGCGTAATCTGGTCCGGCACAAGGTCGAAGAGATTCTGAATGCTCTCTTTCATAAGGGTATTGTTCGTGCTGATGGTGTCGTACTTCCGGGCAAGACGCTCGATACGCTCTATCTCGTTTTTAAACTCCGCACTCTCGCTCCTAAACGACTCCGCCTTAGCGCGCATGGAGAGGATCTCGGAGCGCATCGAGCTCTTTTTAAGAAGAATGTACGCGGTGAAGGCGAAGATCAGAAGTGCCGTCACGACCCCGAAAATCAGAATCATCCTGCTTTCGGAATCTATCTTCGCTTTTCTTTTCGGTTTAATGAAACTGTAACCCATCTCTACTCCTCCAGATCCCGCGCTACAAGTTCGGCCATCACCTCTATGGGGTCGAAGGAGTGCAGGCTTGCCTGCATGAAGAGCTCATCTTCGATATATCGTACAAGATCCCCTCCAAGATCGTCCATATCGAATATAGTAACGCGTTCGATGAAGTCGTGACTGTAGCGATCGTCGTGATAGAATCGCGAAAGCGCCCCTTTCATCTCTTCGAAAAGGTTAAGATTGTACTCCAGCAGTTCGAACGCCGACTCCTCTTCACCGGAACGCTCCTCCTCCAGATCCTCTTTGAACTCTCCGAGCAGATCCGCATCGCTTATCGACTCCACCTCTTCGTCTATCATCTCCAGGTCGAAAGCCAGCTCCGCCGCTTCATCCTCACGCATCCCGGCCGCCACTTCGCTCTCGGCACCGGGAGAGACGATCAGCACCTGGGCGAACCAGAGCCTCTCTTTCGAAAATACGGCGAAATAGAGCACACCGTTTTGATGTAGCATGAAAAGCGCCGGCTTTCTGTCGAGCATCGGCATACACTTTCTATAGAGCAGTACGAAAGGCGAATAGAGAAGGTCGAACTCGATACCTTTGAACCTCTGCTCAAACCACTTCATCTCGACAAGGGAGGTGTATGCGAGCCAGCTGTCATCGACACAGAGCGTACTGACCAGTGCGGCATCTATGCCGTACTTTTCGAGCGAAGCCTTGGAACACTCGGGTATAGCACCCTGATTGGTCGTATCGAGCATGGAGCATACGTAGGTCTTCGGATAGGTCTGACGAATCTCTTCAAGCCAGTCGGTGAGCTCCGAACTATCGGAGAGCTCTATCTCGCGTCTTTGCTCCATATCGAACTCACCATTTTCGATATAACCGAAAGCGCAATATATCTTCTCTTCGTAGACATGGAAAAGAAGAGCCGTCTTCGGCCAAAAATAGTGTCCAAGCTTGCCCACTCTCTACCTTTGGGTCGATTTAAACAACGATCTATTATCTTAAACTATTTTTGCTTAAACAACGACGCATAGAGGCTCTTGAACTTGTCGTAGATCTCTTTTGCTCGCTCCACAAGCTCCCTATCGGTAAGCTTCGTCGCCGAGAGCTGCTCGTACCTGCCTATCATCACCTCGCACATCATCTTTATACGCACCTTGTCCGCCTCTCCGATCGGCGGATGGTTCGCCGTATCCTCTATCAGTTCGAGGTAGCGCTCACCCTCTCTTATGTAGTCGAGATAGCGCTTCGCCACTTCGGTCTGCGTCATGACCGTAAAGGCCATTCGGTTGTATCTGTCGAGCTCGTAAGCCTCTTTCGCTATCTTGTAGGCTTCGTCGTAATTGCCCATGAAATATTGCCATCTCGCCTCTAACGCCTTCTCGTAGGATGGATTCGTAAACGCAAAAACAGCCATGGCGGCCAGAAGAGAGAGGGCCAAAATAGCGTAGACCATCCTAGATTGCATGTTCGATCATCCTTTCACGAATCAGCTTTTTGGCCTCTTCCGGCCCCATATCGTCTATATATATCGGCTCGGAACAGAAAAAGTCGATAGTCCCGAAAGGGAGGGGAATAAGAAACCGGTCCCAGCTCTTCGCCTGTTTGTACTTCGAGGGTCTATAGTTGAAAATGACGATGGGGGATCCGCTCTTTTGGGCGATAGCGACGATCCCGTCGGAGAGTGTGTGTCTCGGCCCCTTGGGGCCGTCGGGAGTTATCGCTACGTCGGTACCTTCATCCTTGATCTTCCTGATCGCCTGTATCAGAGCCTTGGCGGCACCGCGGCTCGAGGAGCCCCGTATGGCCCCTATGCCGAAATATCTCATCGTCCTGGCGATCAGCTCGCCGTCGAAGTGCTCGCTTATCATAACGTCTACACGGCGGCCGGGGGCGACCTTTTTGTAGATGAAGGGGGCAAGCAGGAGTTCGGCGTGCCAGAAGGCCACCACCACAGGAGTGTCGGGAAGCTCCCGTTTTATGTGCCACCTCTTTCTGTTGGTGATGTACAAAAGGCGGATGATCAAACAGCCGAGAGGAGGTATCAGAAGAAGAGAGAGTCGGCGAATCAGCCGCTTACGCAACAACTACCCCCAAATTTGCAAGGCGGCTCGTCTCTACGATTTTGACCGGTACTGTTCTACCAAGAAGCTCTTCACTTCCCTCTACCTGAACCAGCCAGTTGTTGTCGCTGCGTCCGGCCGCACGGCCTCCCGGTCTGAGCTCCTCGAAGTATACATCGTAGACCCTTCCAAGCCTTTCGCTCTTCATCTCGTCGAGCATCTCGTTGTGGCGCGCCTGAAGCCTCGAAAGACGCGCAGAACCGATCTCGTCGGGCACCTGCCCTTCATAATCTACAGCCGGAGTCATAGGTCTGGGTGAGTATTTGAAACTGAAAATCTGCTCGAATCTCACCTTCTCGACCACCTCCATAGTATCTTCGAAATCTTCGTCGCTCTCGCCCGGAAATCCCACAATTATATCCGTGCTTATCGATAGATCCGGCACCGCCTCCCTAAGCCTCGCGGCTCTCTCCAGAAACCACTCTTTGGTATAACCGCGCTTCATGCTTTTGAGTATCCGGCTCGAGCCGCTCTGAAGCGGCATATGCATCGATTTGCAGATCTTCGGGTTTTTCGCGAACTCGTCGAGAAACTCGTCGTCCATATGGAGCGGATGCGGCGAAGTGAACCTGATACGCTCCACCTCTTCGATATCGCTGACGGCTCTAAGCAGGTCGGTAAAGCCCATCTTCGGATGTTCGCCGCTGAAACGGCGGCCGTAGTTGTTTACGTTCTGTCCGAGCAGGAAGATCTCTTTCGCACCGTTTTGCGCCGCCCTTCTCGCCTCCTTCAATATCAGCTCCGCGGGAATCGATATCTCCTCTCCTCGCGTATGCGGCACTATGCAGAACGTACACTGCTTGTCGCATCCGATTGAGATGTTGATATACGCTTTATAGGGGGATGTCCTGA
>WGAW01000068.1 GCA_015494675.1 Hydrogenimonas sp.
CATGGGCGCAGAGTCAACTACCTCAGGATTTCGGTAACGGAGCGCTGCAACTTCAGGTGCCAGTACTGTATGCCCGAGAAGCCTTTCTCCTGGGTTCCAAGAGAGAACCTTCTAAGTTTCGAAGAGCTTTTCGAGTTTGTCAGGGTAGCCATAGACGAGGGAATAGACAAAATACGCATCACCGGCGGAGAGCCGCTGCTAAGAGAAGATCTGGACCGTTTCATAGCGATGATCAACGCTCACAAAAGCGGGCTCGACCTGGCACTTACGACAAACGGATTTCTTCTTGCCGATGTGGCTTTTAGGCTGAAAGAGGCCGGTCTGAAAAGAATCAATATCTCCATTGACTCCCTGAAGCCGGAAGTCGCGGCCAGAATCGCCCAAAAAGATGTCCTTCCGAGAGTCCTTGCCGGGGTAGAGAAGGCTCTGGAGGCCGGTTTGAGCGTAAAGGTCAACATGGTGCCGCTAAAAGGTGTAAACGAGGACGAGATAGTCGATGTCATGGAGTACGCCAAAGCAAGAGGAATGACGATACGCTACATCGAGTATATGGAGAACGTGCACGCGAAAGCGGGACTGAAGGGGCTTACCGGCAAAGAGATACTCTCCAAGGTGAAGCAGAGATATTCAATTAAAAAAATCGGTCGTGAAGGGAGTAGTCCGGCATTCAACTATATTACCGACGACGGATACAAGTTCGGAGTTATTGACCCTCACAAGCACGACTTCTGCGAGAGCTGCAACCGCATACGTCTGACTGCGGAGGGGCACCTGATCCCGTGTCTATATTTCGACGAGGCGATGAGCATAAAAGACGCCGTAAGATCCGGGGATATAAAGGGGGCGACCGAGATCCTAAGGGAAGTCCTGCGCAACAAACCGGAAAAGAACCGCTGGAGCGAGGAGAGTTCGGAAGAGTCGTCGAGGGCGTTTTACGAAACCGGCGGATGAGCGTGATGGCTTTGGAGGAGAGTACACTATATCTTGTGGAGCACTTTTTTTCCATTCAGGGGGAGGGACGCTACTGCGGAGTTCCGTCCGTTTTTTTGCGCTTCGGCGGATGCAATCTGCGCTGCCCCGGCTTCGGGTGCCGCGAAGTGGATGGAAAAACGGTCTACGGATGCGATACGATTCGTGCGGTATACGGGGGGCTGTACCGCAAAAGCTGGCATCCTGTGGCAAAAGAGCGACAGATCGAAAGCATAGTGGCCGAATATGAAAATAGCGTAACCTACCGCCCCGACATCGTGATAACGGGCGGGGAGCCGATGATATACGCTTCCAACCCAGTTTTCAACGCCATGATCGAGAAGTTTGTCACAGCCGGCTACAGAGTCACGATAGAGACCAACGCGACGATCGCCCCCTCCTTTTTGGAGCACCCTTTCTACGGCGGAGTTACGTTTGCGATGGCGGTAAAGCTTTCGGGTAGCGGCGAGCCCAAAAACAGAAGGGTGGTTCCGGAGGCGATAGAGGCGATCGCTTCCAAAGGGAGAGACTCCTTCTTCAAATTCACCCTCGATGCAGCGCTGACACAAAAGGGGGGAGCGGCGGAGATTGCCGAAATTTGTGACGGGTACGACAACGAGGTTTACTGTATGCCCCTCGGCGGCGACGAGAGAGAGCTTCGCGCCAATGCGACGGCCGTTGCCGAATTTTGCCTCAAATACGGTTACCGCTACAGCGACAGGCTCCATGTGAGACTCTGGAACAGGGAGGAGAGACGATGAAGATACGTAAAATGTTCAGGTTCGAAAACGCCCATATCGTACGGGGCTGCACGACAAGGCGATGCAGCAGGAGTATTCACGGCCACTCCTACAGGGTCGAGCTTATCCTCTCCTCTTCGGGGCTCGACCGAGGCCAGATGGTATACGACTTCGGGCTTACAAAGGGTGCAATAAAAGCCTTTATCGACTCGTTCGACCACGCCATAACGCTCTGGAGCGGGGATGATCCGCAATATCTCGAAGATATGAAACGCTGGAGCGAGAGGTGGGTGCAGATACCTGTAAACCCCTCTGCGGAGCAGTATGCGCGTCTCTTTTTCGTTCTGGTCGACAGGGTACTCGAGCAGACCAGGATGGTCAATATGGAGAGCGGTGTAACGCTAGAGCGGGTGATCGTCCACGAGACCGAAACCGGGTATGCCGAGGCCGACAGGGAAGATGCTTACAGCACCGTTTTCGGAGAGATCGATCTTTGTGAAGTGGTATTTTCGCAGCGTGTAAAAGAGGAGTGGGAGAACCCGCGCATGTTCGACGAACTGCTTGAGGGAAAGAGCTTTGTCAACCCGGATTCGGTTTAAGATGGTTATAAATAGATAGAGAATTTTGAAGTCTATTTTAAGCGGTATGAGAATAGGATATCGGAAGAGGCGGGAGCGGTTTTTTGGACGCCTCCCGCCTTTGTAACAAAATAAAAAGGGGAGCTTATGAAAAAGAGAATCGTCATTTCGGCCGCCGTTGCGGCGCTTATACTGTTTTCCGGATGTGAGAAGAGAGAGAGCGAGAGCGTACGGCACGAGCCGCAGTCTGCCGAAAAGATGCAGAGTGTGACTGAGCCGACTAAAGCTATGGAAGAGAGAGGTGCTGAAGAGAAGGCTGTTGAAGAGAGTACTGCCGAGCAGCAGGAAGCGCAAAAAGGTGAAACCGAGGCCGAGGAGAGGCCGATAACCGAGAAGGTGACGGAAGCCGCAAAAGAGGCCGAGCAGAAGGCTTCAGAGATTGCCGAAAGTGTCAAAGAGGGCGCAGAAGAGGCCGCATCCGCGGCGGTGGCCGACTCTTCAAAACCGGCAGGCTTGGATGCTGAGGCGCTCTACAAATCGAAATGCGCCGGCTGCCACGGTGCCAAAGCCGAAAAGCACGCTCTGGGTAAAAGTAACGTCATAGCCGGACAGCCTGCAGAGGAGCTTCTGAAAAAGCTCGACGGATACAAAAACGGAACCTACGGAGGAGCGATGAAGAGCATAATGGCTTCACAAGCCGCATCTTTGGATGATAGCCAGAAGAGAGCCCTCGCCGATTATATCTCTGGGCTCAAGTAAATCGCTTCAAAGCTTTGGAGGTGACGGGTCGCTCACTCAGCCGGGTTGGGTCTTCGCCCGGATTATCGCAACAGTCAGCTATAGAGCTCGCGCGACTCTTTCGCGCCTTCCGTGCAGTGAATCGGGATCATCCTTACGCTCTTTCCGGACTCCAGAAAATCGGTCTGCGGAGTCGTAATAATGAAACCGTCCATCTCTTTTAGCGGGCCGACTATTCCCGGCCCCTGCTTCTCGATGATGTCGAAACTCTCTCCGTCGAAACGCCCCATAAGTACCGTAAACTTTCCGGGTTTGACCTTCGTATCCCGTGCGCATACGGTCGTTATGGGCGAAAGATATGGAGTGTTCACTCCTCTCAGGCGCGCTATGACGGAGCGTGCGAAAATTTCGAAGTTCACGGCGGCCGCGGATGGGTTGCCGGGCAGGTTGACTATCCATGTTTTGCCAATGCGCCCGAGTGTCGTCGGCTTACCCGGCTTTATGTCGACTTTCGAAAAGAGCGTCTGCATGCCGAGCCTTTGAAACGCCTCTTTTGTGAAGTCGGCGTCGCCCACGCTTACACCGCCGCTCGTTATTATCAGGTCGCTGTCGAGCGATGCCTCTATCTGCTTCATTATCGACTCCATCGTATCCGCGGTCGTTCCTGTAAAGCGGGCGTCGCAGCCCAGCTCCATGGCTCTGGATATGAATGTAGGAGCGTTGGAGTTGTATATCTGGTGAGCTTCTACACTCTCGTAGTGCATCTTCAGTTCGTGACCGGTGGCGAATATCGAGACGGTAGGTTTGCGGTAGACCCGCAGATGGGTTACACCCTGGCTTGCGAGGCAGGCGATCGTGTATGCGCCTATCTTTTCTCCGTGCTCCGCTATAAGCTCCCCTTTTGCTATATCTTCACCCTTTTTGCGGATATTGGCGCCGCGCCTTAGGGAGTCGGGCATCAGAACACCTTCGTCGCTCTCTTTTGTACTCTCCACGGGCACGACCGCATCCGCACCTTCCGGTACGACCGCCCCGGTCATGATCTTTACTCCGTGCCCTTTGGTCACCCTGACGCCGCTATCGTCCCCGGCGAAGATCGTGGTCTGCGGCACTATCGTACCGCCGGCATCCGCCATCGTGACGGCGTAGCCGTCCATCGCTGAGTTGTCGAATCGGGGAAGGTCGAAGGCGGCATGTATCTTTTCCGCGCATATATATCCGACCGCAGACTCTATGGGCACTATTTGGGTGTGGACCGCTTTTACGTTTTCGTGGATCAGCTCCAGCGCTTCGGTTATCGATACCATCGATCTCCTTTTTTGAGGCGTAAGGCCGCTTTTTATAGTGATTATAGTACAATCACTCTTATGGAAAAGATGGCACTCGAAATTCATATATCTTCCGTAGTCGTACTGGCTCTGATAATCGTCACCAATATCGCGATGATTTTGATCCAAACAGATGACCGGAAGCTCAAAAAGTATCTGAGAATCCAGGCGACCGCATGGTCTACCGTGCTTAGTATGGTTATATTTACAGGGATGATCTTCATGGCGGTTACCCATAGCGGATTCACTGTCAAAATAGTAGCCATGATCGCGGCCGCTTTGGCGTTGATCACTCTCGAAGTCAGACGCCATTTAGACCTAAGACGCGCAAAGGCCGATACCGAGTGTTTCGAAAAGTTCAGAAAAAGGGCGCTCCGCTACTATATCTTCGAGCTGTTGTGGCTTCTTATAGTAGGAGGTCTATCGCCGCAGCTTCGATAAAGGGGCCTTTATGCAGTTTCTCTACCATCCCGATGCCGGCCTGCCGTCGATCACGGTCGAGGGGGAGGCCTACCGTTATCTCTTCAAAGTCCGCCGTCATAAAGCGGGCGAATCTGTCGCTCTTCGCAACCTGAAAGATTCATACATCTGCAGTTACCGCATAGAGTCGGTCTCCAAAAGGGAGGCGATTCTGCTTTTTGAAAGTAAAAAGGAGTTTGCGGTAGTTCCGTCTAAGAGGCTCCATGTAGGGTGGTGTATTATCGATCCAAAGAGCGTGGAGAAGAGCCTGCCTACTCTGAACGAACTCGGTATATGGAAGATATCTTTCATATACTGCGACAGGAGCCAGAAGAGTTTCACTCTCGACTCGGAGCGCATGGAGCGCATACTTGTAAATTCGTCCCAGCAGTGCGGCCGAAGCGAAATGATGGAGCTGGAGATTCTCGGCTCGATCGAAGAGTACCTCGAAAAGTATCCCGATAGCGCCATACTCGATTTTTGGGGCGCTCCTCTTGTGTGCGAAGCGCCGGTCGACTCCATTCTGGTAGGGTGCGAAGGAGGTTTCAGTGAAGAGGAGAGAAAACTTTTTGAAAATATGACGATTTATGGGTTGGATACACCGTTGATACTGCGCAGTGAAAGCGCCGTCGCGGCAATAGGCGCAAGGCTCATTTTGTAAAATCATCTCGAAATATTGGATTTCGAAGCTTTAGGGGGTTGTAGGGCCGCTCACCTCCTGCCGAATTGCGGGCTCTGCCCGGAATTTGCGTAACATCGATTAAATAAACTTCAAGATTGACGGTTTCTGGAGTGTAAATGTGTTTTGGTAGGCTTTTTCTCCTCTTTTCTACTCTAATAGCTTTTTTGTACCCTACCGAATATAGGGCTGCCGACAACTGCGCCCCCTCCGACTTTACCGTATCTCTCGACGCCGCAAACGGCTCATACTCCAACAGCGGATATATCGCGAGAGGGGGCTCTGACACCTACTATGTCTCCGTAGCGGCGGCAGGAACGGTTACCGTGACCGTATCATCCAGAAGGGTTCTCTTTTCATACTCCCAAAACAGCTGTCCCGCCGCAGGAGACCCGCCCGCTTCGCAGAGTGCGACATACAGCTTTACGGGGCCCGCCGATTTCAACCTCAGGCTCTACAGGGGCCGAAGGGGCGGCGGCAGGAGGGCCGGAAGCTATACGATAAACATCGAATATACTCCGCTCTCTCCTATAGCCGAGTACCGGATGGACGAGTGCAGCTGGAGCGGTGCTGTTGGTGAGGTGCTCGATGCAAGCGGTAGCGGTCTTAACGGTACCGCTTTAAACGGTGCCTCCACGCTTGCCGCAAAACTATGTATGGGCGGTTCGTTCGACGGTATTGACGATGCTGTACGTATTGCGGACTCCGATCTGCTTGACGGTACGCAGACTCTTACCCTGATGGGGTGGATGAAACCGCGGCAGCTCTATCAGACCAACGGGTCCAATGCGAGAGGTTTTCTTTCCAAGCGTGTAAGCACGGGAACGGAGGAGTCGTATGGGATTTTTTTCTGGAACGGCCACCAGATGGTGGACGATGACGGGGACGGCGATCCGGACAGAGCGAAGCTCTATATAGATATCGACGGCAATAATGATAGGTTCTCTACAAACGGATATATATCCAAAGGGGTATGGACTCATGTCGCCGTCGTATATGACGGCAGCAAACCTTCAGGCTCCAGGGTGGAGGTTTATATTAACGGTCAGCTGGACAAAACTGCGGCAGAAAGCAGCAGCACTCTTGCAAACTATGCTTCGGATCTATATATCGGAGAGCTGCACTATCCGAATGAGTTCAAGGTTTTTAAAGGGGAGTTGGATGAAGTCAAGATCTTCGACCGGGCGCTTAATGCGGACCAGATTCGACTTATTGTGGAAAACGAGATAGCCGGGAAAAACTATGACGGAACGCAGAGGAGCTGCGCCGACTGCTCCGGGCCGCCCACCTACAAAAACGGTACGTTCAACGCGGTCGACTACACCGCGGTCTGCGATGCCGTATCGAACTGGGACGACAATATCACGACGAAAGTCGCCGGCAGTGCCTATTCGCTCTCCATACTTTCGAAAGACGAAGCCACCGGTCTTCCCATGGAAGCCAATATTACAAGAGTCGATCTCTACAGATATTCGAGCGGCGATACCGCCACATGCAGCGGTATACCATACTCGACGGCAACCCTTTGCAGCGGGGGGTGCGGCTTTACCGACGTGGCGGGCTGCATGAGGCTCGACGTTCCCTCATCATCAAACGATAGAGCCGCAAAATGTGTGGAGGTTCATATCGAGGGCAAAGATCTTAACGATACCGCTTCCGTTAGCCTGAAAGAGAGCAACAGCAGTGACGACTTCGCGGTCAGGCCCGACACGGTCATCTTTTTGCAGCCCGCGGCCGATGCGAACCTGACCGCAGAGCGAACTTACCTCTTCGCCTCCGCACTCAAAGCGGTTCTCTCCGACGGCACCACGGCCGCTCCCGACTACAACACAACGCTTACGCCGGCAGGCGTCAAATATATGAGAAACGGCGAGCAGAACTCGTCTCTGGCCGGAACCCTGAGCTTCTCCCCCTCGACCTTCGCGGACGGCTTGGCCGACCTGAACGTAAGCTTCGGCGACGTGGCTATCGTATCTATCAGGTTCAACGACACGGGTTGGGCTTCGGTCGACAGCGACGATACGCCGCCGCAAAGCAGGAGGATCTACGGCGAACGAAACGTAACCTTCATCCCGAAACGTTTCGATCTGCAGTTTCTCTCCGCTCCGACGATGGAGGACAACGACACTGCAAACCGTTTTACATACATCTCGAACGATCTGAACATGAGTGCGTGGGCCAGGAATCTGACGGTCGTAGTCACCGCCGTCGGCGAAAAGAACTCTACGATGAAAAACTTCTCGAACCCGGCCGACCGCCTATTCTCGGACCCTGTCGATATCTCACCCCTGCTCAATCTGCCGGCAAAACACTCCGCCGCCCGATACACGGCTGCACCTTCGGCGCAGTCCGGGGCCGATATAGGGTTCGATTCGGGGGAGGCGTTTGTAAACTACGCCGATGTGTCGTTCAACTACGACCGCTCCTTCGACACTCCGCTAGATCCATTCTTCGTCTCCGGCAGTGAGGCGAATATCTCCGTTGCCGTCACCGATTCGCGCTATCCGGCCGTCACCGGGAGCCTCTTTTCGGTTTTCGACGGCAACGCCACATTCTA
>WGAW01000069.1 GCA_015494675.1 Hydrogenimonas sp.
CGGTTCTCTATCTTCCCGGGGTCGAGTATCTTGACGAATTTCGGTGCGTTGAGCCCCGCTACCACCGTCTCCCCTTTCTGGGTGGATACATATGTGATGATGCCCTCAAACGGCGCATCTATAACCGAGTAGCTGAGCCTTATTTCAGCCTTCTTCACTTCGGACTCGGCCACCTTTTTGTCATGTACGAAATCGCTCTTTGCATTATCGAGGGCAAGCTTTGCGGATTTCAGTTTCAGCTCCGAGGCCCGAAGCGCGTTTTGCGCCTTTTTCGCGGCCGCCTCTTTGAGCGCCATCTCCCGATAGGCCCTTTTCATCTCGCTCTGTGGTCCGCTTTTGTGCTCGTAGAGGCGACTCTTTTGGTCGTAGAACCATTTTGCCGTCTCCAGATCCGCGAGGGCTCCTTTCAGAGCGGCACGGGCATCTTTTAGGGCCAGTGAAGCTATCTTCACTTCGTTCTTTAGCCTCTCTATCTCTCTGGGGTAGCGCTCCTCTATCTTCGCCAGTTTCTGGCGGGCTATCTTCAAAGAGACCAGCGCTTCCCTGTCGTCTATCTGAGCTATCAGATCGCCCTTTTTCACTCTGTCTCCCACCCTGACAGGCTCTTTTACGACGATTCCGCTCATTCTGGCACCTATGGTAACCTCCGCTCCGACGGAGGGTTTTACGACGCCGGTAGCGGCCACCTGCTCCACTATATCGCCCCTGGAGACCTTCAACTCTTTATAGGAAGAGAAGTCGGTCTTCTGCTTTGTATACCGAAGATAGCCGTAAATCCCGCCGGAAACGACTATCAGAGCTATCACTACGGCTATAACTTTTTTCACCCGCTTATCTCCTTTACAGACTCTTTGGCAGCTTCGGCGAACGCATGGAAGATCCTGCGGCTGTGCCACTGGTAGGGCATAAACTCCGGATGCCACTGAAGCCCCGTGATCCTCGGCTCTTCAAGCGACTCAACGGCCTGGATTATGCCGTTTTGGTCGTGGGCCGCCTTGCGAAGCCCATCCCCTACACGCTCCACCGCCTGATGATGCAGGGCGTTTACCCTGATCGTTGTCTGGTTCAGGAGTCGATGGAGCGCCGTTTCGGGCTCGAGTGTCACCGTTTTGAGCGGAAACGGCGTGTGCGGGTGGGGAACTTCGAGCGTAAAGTCGTGTATGTGCGGATAGAGCGTTCCTCCGAAAAAGTGGTTTATCAGCTGCATCCCGCGGCAGATTCCCAAAACGGGCAGCCTCTCCTCCACCGCTCTTTGCAGAAGCTGAAGCTCCATCGCATCTCTCTTGGGGTCCGTTTTCGTAACGGTGTGGTGGCGCGATCCCCCGTATGTTTTGGGGTCTATATCTACGCCGCCGAGGATCAAAAGAGCGTCCATCTGCAGACTCTTTCGCCACGAAGAGGGGTGTACGAAGCGCGCTTTGAGACCGAAAAGCTGCAGCAGGAACCTCGAAAAGAGCCATGCGCTCCTGCTTCCGCGGTCTGACCCGGTAACGATTACGAGAGGTTTTTTAGCCAAGAGTCCACCTTTCGCTTCCACTCATCTTTCATAAAGATCGAAAAGGGTGAGTCGAGAATATCGAGATACTCCGCACAGAGCCTGCATAGAGCCTCGTCGTCCGCCGCCAGTCTCTCTACAAGGACCCAGCTGTTCCACGCCTCCCATGTGTGCCACTGCGGCTCGTCCACCCGCGAGTTGGGAAGCCTGTAGTGGTATGTGGGACGGGGCGAGATCTTCTCTCCGGCCATCTTCCGCATCACCCTGTCCAGATCGATATGGGCAAAGAGCGGCAGAAGGTCGAGCGCCCTGTTTCTGGTGGGGTTGTATTCGAGGTAGTCGTCTATGAGCTGCGGCATCGTCGGGTCGTACTCCTCATCGAGAAGCAGCCGCATATAGGCTTCGTCGAAAGGGTCGATATAGGGGGTGAGCCTGCGTGTCATATCGGGTTTTATCATCTCCACCAGATTTTCATAGAGCACAAAGAAGGCGCGAAGCGTATTTAAAATTTCGTCTACTGATATTTTGGCCGCTTCGGGGTTTATGTGAAAACCGAAGGCATAGAAAGGGTCCGCTTTCGTACCCATAGCCCCATGCGCTCTAAGAGCCTCTTTTATCTCCTCGATAACTTCGATGCTGTCGATTGCCAGCGGCGGGGTAGAGACTTCGTAAGGGACCACCGCTTCTGAAAGATCCGCTATAAAACGCTCTATACCGTCGATCACATGAGGCTCCAGCGCATGGTCGAGACCTATCGTATGGAGCCACCTGCTGAGTCCCGATTCGACCAGAAACTGAAAATCGAGAATGAGCGTGAATGTTCCGTAGGGCGTATCTTTGATCTTGTAGTGGTACGGGTTTATGACCTCTACGTGTCCGCCTACCGTTTTAAGCAGTACGGCGGCACTCTTTTTCAGACTGATGGCACCGTATTCGAGCTCGAACCCGACAGATCTCAGATCGCCGTCCGCATTCTTCAGCTGCGGGGGCATCCGGAATTTTTCAGATTTCATACTGCCGATTATACACTTTTTGCTACAACCGCGGCTGAAGAGAAGGCCCACTGGAAGTTGTAGCCTCCGACCATTCCGGTCACATCCACCACCTCTCCGGCGAAGTAGAGACCCTCCGCCAGCCGGCTCTGCATCGTAAGCGGATCTATCTCCTCCGTGCTGACTCCCCCCTTTGTTGCCTCCGCCTTCGAGTAGCCGAATGTGCCCGCCGGAGCGAAGGTATAGGATTTGATCAGGGAGAGGCGCTGCTTCTGCTCTTCGCTCATCCGCGAATATGGAATCTCCGGCAGATTCAAAGCGGCGAACAGCGCCTTTACGAAACGCTTCGGAAGCGGAATCTGCGAAAGCGCACTCTTCTTTGAATTTGCAAAAAGGCTCTTCAGCCTGATGCCCGGCAGAAAATCGACCGTAATCTTTCCCCGGTTCCAAAACAGAGATGCGTTCAAAACAGCCGGACCGCTGATACCCTTGTGGGCAAAGAGCATATCGGAGACTATTTTTCGCCTGCCGACTGAAATCTGAACGCTCAGCGAAAGACCGCTCAGCTCCTTCATCCAGAACTGCTCCGGCTGAAGGGTAAGGCCTACAAGTGCCGGTCTCGGAGGGACGATGGTGTGGCCGAAAGATTCGGCTATATCGAAACCTATGGAGCTTGCACCCAAAGAGGCGAAACTGAGCCCGCCGGTAGCGACGAGCACCTTGCGGGCGTAAAATCTGCCCGAAGAGCTCTCTATGCAGAAGCCCTCATCATCCCTCTTTACGTTCTGCACTTCCGTTTCATACCGTATAGGCACACCTTTTACCGAATCGAGAAGAAGATCTATCAGCTCCCGGCTGCTCTTTTTGCAAAAGTACCGGCTATCTTTTTTCACTACAGGCTCGAGCCCTCTCTCTTCTAAAAAACGGAGAAGATCCCGGTTGTCGAAACAGTTGAATACCTTCTCTATAAAGGCGGGGTCGCCCAGGTAACATGAGGGTGAAAGATTTTCGTTTGTGATGTTGCAGCTGCCGCCGCCGGATATTTTAATCTTGGCTGCGGGATAGGAGTTGTGCTCGAGAATGAGCATATCTTTACGAGTGGAGAGTGCGGCGGCCATAAGGCCGGCAGCACCGGCTCCGAGAATTACAAGTTCGTGCCTCTGCACGGTCTATCGGCGGCTGGAGCTTCTGTTTCTGCCGCCGCCGCTTCTGCGCCTTCGGCCGCCGCTCTTTTTCGGTTTTTCGCCGACTCCGCTGGCAGCCATCATCCGTTTGACTTCATCTTCGCTGAGCCCGATTCCGGTACCGCTCCGTTTTAGCAGGCCGCTCTCCAGAACGATCGAGATGAGCTTGTATGCGATCTTTTGCGGAGCCATCTCGTCGGCCAGGCTTTCGTAGATTTTAACAGCGGTATCATCTATGCCGCTGGCACGTACGAGATCTGAAAATCTCTCTACGATATCTTCGTTTCCTTCGCCGGCTTCGTCGACAAAGCCGTACTCCATCTTCGTACCAACCTTCTGACGGATACGCTCGAGCTCTTTGAACT
Organism: Hydrogenimonas sp.; assembly: GCA_015494675.1. The sequence continues at coordinate 4,037 of WGAW01000069.1, forward strand.
CCAGCGGAGTCACGAGTGTTATCGCCGTACCTTTTTTGCCCGCGCGGCCGGTACGGCCGATACGGTGCACATAGCTTTCGGGATCGAACGGGATATGGTAGTTGAATACATGGCTGACACTCTCTATGTTCAGACCGCGCGCCGCGACGTCGGTAGCTACGAGAATATCTATATCTCGTCCGCGGAATCCCTTTATCACCTCCATACGGTCACGCATCTCCATATCTCCGTGAAGGCCTTTGGCATTGATTCCCTGTGCCTGCAGAAGCTCCGCGACACGGTCTACTTCGCGTTTCATGCGGCAGAAGACGATCGCCTTTTCGGGCTCCTCTTTATCCAGAAGACGCACTATGGCGTCGTCTCTGTCTTTCTCTTCTATGACATAGTAGAGCTGGCGAATATCCTTGTTTGTCGTCTCCTTCTTCGTCACCGAGACGAACTTGGGCTCATGAAGGATATGGCGCGCGAGATCCTTTATAGGCTCCGGCATCGTCGCGGAGAAGAGAAGAGTCTGGCGCTGCTGCGGAAGGTAGCTGAATATCTCTTTTATGTCGTCCAGAAAGCCCATATCGAGCATCTCGTCGGCTTCGTCGAGAACTACGATAGAGGGGTTGAAATCCTCCAGTTTGCCGGAGCTGAGCATATCCAGAAGCCGTCCGGGGGTGGCGACAACAACCTGTGCTCCGCGGCTTATAAGATCGAGCTGGCGCCTGTAGCTCTGTCCGCCGTATACGCTGACGGTTCTGATACCGGCGAAGCGGCCCAGGCTGAAGAGTTCGTCGCTGACCTGTGTGGCAAGTTCGCGGGTAGGAGTTATGACGAGCATATCCACACCGTTTCTCCACTCTATATTGTTGAGCGCAGGCAGACCGAACGCCGCCGTCTTTCCCGTACCTGTATGGGCCTGGCCAACAACATCGTTACCTTCGAGAATCAGGGGAATTACCTTCTCCTGTATCGGGCTGGGCACCTGAAATCCCATACGCTGGATCGCGCGCATGATAGGCTGTTTGAATCCGAAATCGGAAAAACGTACTGTAGGCTCTTGTTCTTGTTCGCTTTGTTGAATGGTCTCTTGTTCCATCTGAAATGTGACTCTTTGTGTTGAAGTATAGCTTCGAGCGACGGTCCGGGCACTGTTTCTTACCGAGAAACCGGAATGGAAACGCTCATATGGTCGATCGAAGTCTCTTTACCGACGGCACGCATAAGATGCTCCCAAGCGTTGCGCCTGTCGGTGCCCATCTGGTAAATATACGGAGGTATATTCGCTGTAGACGGGAAGAACCGGCCGTTAAGGCCGGGTGTCAGGATGCCGCATTATAGCACAAAGGGCCGCAATCGAAATCTGAAAATGAAAAGAAGATATAAATTTTTATAGAAATTTCAATACGGGCCGTATCAGAGCTTTTCACCCTTTCAAAAACGGACTGCCTATCTTATCTTTCGGGTCTATCACACCGTATCCGCCGGTTAGTACTTCAGGGTTCGTTATGCCGTAAAGGGTGTATATCGTCGCGGCTATATTGTAGGGAGGAAACTGGAAAGAGTCTGCCGTCGGCCTGTTGTAGAGCCTCCCTTTTTTTAGCCACACCTGAAGCTCAGTCTCTCCGATGATTCCCAGATTGTTGAAAAACCTGCCGCCTCCGAACCAGTAGACGTTCTGGTTGTTGCCGTGGTCCCACCCCTTTGCGGAGTTGAGATTCATATTTCGGCCGAAGTCTCCGAAGAGGACTATGTTGACATTGTCCATCTGCAGACTATTTGCGTGATCGATGGCGGCATCGATTGCCGCAAAGAGTTCCTGCGCTCTTGACATATGGTTCATAATGGCGTCGGAGTGGTCATCCCATCCGCTGTGCCCTCCGCTTATCGTCACCACTTTCGTGTCGGGATTGTTCGTCAGTATCCTCATAGCTACCTCGAACTTTCTGCCGTCTATCGTATCGGGATATTCGACCGGAAGCTCTACATTTTTTACCTCTTCTATGAAATCGCTGATCTCTTTTCTGTAGTTAAAAACATCGCTCAATGCGTCGTAGTGGTTGTTCTTCTGCATCAGTGCGTTCAGCCTGTCGTCGTAGCCTACCTCATTGAATATCCTGTCTGCCGAGTAGTCTCCAAGATCCACCCATCCCTGATCATCTCTTCCGTAGTTGTACGGATTGTCGAACGACCTGTTGAACGATATGGGCTTGAGGTATCCGGGGAGTGCCTGCGGTGCACCGTTATCCTGCAGAAGTTTGTAGAAGCCGCCGTCTATCGAAACATTCGGCAGTTTTGCATTTTGAGGAATTGCACCGTTCCTGTAGAGTACGTGCATCAAGGTAGCGACGATACCGGACTCGTACCCTTTGTCGTTTCCGTGCGCATAACGCTTCTGGTTTATGCCGTGTCCAGCGCTTCCGTGCCCTCTGTAGCAGGTACGAAAGAGATTCATATCGCCGTTTGAGAGCATCTTCTCCAAAAAGTCGCCGCCTGCCTGCTTCCAGAAGTAGTTTTGGGTAGAAGCGGTATAGGGTGTGGTCGAGTCTATCTCGAACGCCCCCTTTGCGTAGGGCACCAA
>WGAW01000070.1 GCA_015494675.1 Hydrogenimonas sp.
CGAAAGCCGCCTGGAAAGGTAGCGGCGATGCGGCCGTGGAGGGTGACTTCAGGGCGCTTCTGGAGGAGTTCGGCAAAAACAGCTTCGTAGGTTACGACTCTTTGAGTGCCGAAAGCAGGGTGCTTGCGGTTTTGAACGAGAGTTTCGCAAGGGTGAAGTGCCTGAACCCGGGACAGAAAGGGTGGGTGCTGCTCGATGTCACACCCTTTTATGCCGAGAGCGGCGGGCAGACGGGCGATGTAGGCGAGCTGAAGGAGCCCGCCTCCGGGCAGAGGGTCGCGGAGGTTCTCTATACGAAGAAGTTCTTCGACCTCAATCTAAGCGAGGTAGAGGCCGAAGCGAAGATCTGCGAAAACGACGATCTCGAAGCAGTCGTGGATAGTTCGCGCCGCGAAATAGCCAAGCACCACAGCGCTACCCACCTGCTGCACAGCGCTCTGCGCGAGATACTCGGAGAGCATGTAACCCAGGCCGGGTCGCTGGTGGAGGCGAAGAGGCTCCGTTTCGACTTCAGCCACCCCAAACCCCTGACAGCCGAAGAGATCAGGGCCGTCGAAGAGAGGGTCAACGCGATCGTGGAGCGCGGTATCGAGGCCGACGTGGAGGAGATGGCTCTCGAAGACGCCAAAAATAGAGGGGCGATGGCCCTTTTCGGCGAGAAGTACGGTGAAAAGGTGCGCGTAGTCGCCTTCGGCGACAGCTCCGTAGAGCTCTGCGGCGGCACCCATGTGCACAATACGGCGGAGATAGGGGTGTTTCTGATAACCAAAGAGAGCGGTGTGAGTGCCGGTGTGCGGCGCATAGAGGCGGTCTGCGGACACGCCGCGTACGAGTCGGTAAAAAAGATGCGCTCTACGCTGGCCGAGATAGCGGGCGAACTGAAGGCGAAAGAGCCGATGCAGGGCATCGCCAAACTAAAGTCGCAGATAAGAGAGCTCAAAAGCGAGCTGGCCGCGGCCCAAAAGAGCAGAAAGAGCGAGCTGAAGGCCGAGTCTATAGGCGGTGTAACCGTGATTGTCGAAGAGGTTGAGGGCGGCGACATAAAAGAGATGATAGACGATCTTAAAAACGCACACGATAGCGTCGCCGTCATGCTCTTTCAGAAAAGAGGCGACAAGGTTCTGATAGCCGCGGGGCAGAAGAACAGCCCGATAAAAGCGGGTGCATGGGTCAAAGAGATCGCTCCGGTGCTTGGCGGCGGCGGGGGCGGACGAGACGACTTCGCGCAGGCCGGGGGCAAGGATGCGTCGAAGATACCCGAGGCGAAAGAGAAGGCGCTCTCGTACCTCAAAGAGAAGATAGGCTAAAGAGAAAGAGGAGTGTAGGATGAGAGAGTTTGCAGCGGAACTTTTCGGCGACTACGCTTTCGTGATTCTCTTTTTGCATGTGCTGGGCGCTATCGTATGGGTCGGCGGAATGATAGCGATGCGAATAGCCGTACACCCCGCTTTGCAGCATATAGAAGATGCGAAGGTGCGGCTCGCAAGAACGCTGGAGATGGTCGGGAACCTCTTTCGGCTGGTGCTCCCTTTCATAGTGCTGCTTCTTCTTACCGGGCTTATTATGGGGCTTGCCGTCGGCTCCGGCGGTACGAAATCGGGGATGTTCGTCCATATGAAAGAGGGTATCTGGCTGATCATGACCCTTAACTACGCCATGATGGTGAGGCTTAGAAACAGGGCCGAGAGGTTTTTCATCTCCGGCGATCTCGCCGGTGCGCGAAAAGCGATGGAGCCGGTGGCGAAGTTTATGCTGCCTCTCAACATACTTCTGGGGCTGATCGCCCTCGCCGCCGGTATCTCTTTGAGGGGCTTTTGAGCTAAATGTTACTTCTGGGCTCCTCTTCAAGTACGCGTGCTCAAATATTGAGATCGAGGGGGATAGAGTTCAGGCAGGTCGGCTGCAGCTTCGACGAGGAGTCTCTAGACCACTCCGTGCCGAAAAACTTCGTATACCATGCGGCGATGGGGAAGATGCGCGCGTGTGAAGCAGAGTATGGTCTCTCCGTGCCGATACTCTGCGCAGACACCGTAGTCACCGCACACGGGCAGATTCTTAGAAAAGCCTCGAGCGTCGAGGAGGCCCGAAAAATCCTGAAGATGCAAAGCGGCAGCACGGTCTCCATATTGACCTGCATGGTCTACAAGAGCGAAGAGTTGATGTTTGTAGACCTCTCCCGTACACACTACGAGTTTCTGCCGTTCGACGAAAAGCGACTGGAGCGCTACCTCGAGAGCGGCGAGTGGAGGGGCAAAGCCGGGGCCTGCATGGTGGAGGGGTTCTGCAAACCCTACATAAAGTCGGTGCAGGGGTTGGAGTCGTGCGCGATGGGGCTTACGGTCGAGAAGCTGGAACCCTGGCTGAAAGGGGACGCGTGAAGAGGCGAAGCGGGGAGTTCTACAAAGCCGAGCTGGAGGCCCTCGTGCGCTCGGGCCGATTTCGCGAACCGTATATGTCCGATCCGAAACGTGTAGATATGGCATCGAACGACTATCTGGGGCTGGCGCACAGAAAGAGCCTTTTGAAAAGAGCCTGCAAAAAGCTCGGCAGGTACGACCGGCACGCACCGAAGTCTTCGCTTTTTGTAGGAGGGTATCACCCGATCCACCGCGAATTCGAAAGAGCTCTCTGCGAAGCGAACCGATTCGAAGCGGGTGTCGTAGCGGGAAGCGGCTTTTTGGCGAATCTGGGGCTGATCGAAGCGCTCGTAAGAAGGGGCGATACCCTCTTTATCGACGAGAGCTATCACGCCAGCGGGATGATCGCGACAAAGCTCGTGCGGGGCGATGTGAAACTCTTTTCGCACAACGACCCGGACGATCTGATCGCCAAGCTGGCCGAAACGGAGAGCGGCGGCAGAAAGATCGTCGCGGTAGAGGGGATCTACTCGATGGAAGGGGATATACTCAAAAGGGAGTTTTTCGATATCGCCGAATGGTTCGATACTCTGATGATAGTGGACGAAGCGCACAGCAGCGGTACGGTGGGTCCGAACCTGCTCGGAGTCTTCGACCGCTACGGTATAGAGCCGGGTGATAGACACA
>WGAW01000071.1 GCA_015494675.1 Hydrogenimonas sp.
AATATCATTTTCGTAAACCAGAATATGAATGTGGCATCCGCTATTCAGAATATGCAGTTTAACCGGTACGATGTCCAGAATGCGGCTGCGCAGGCGCTCGTAAACGAGAAAGAGAAAACTATCGAAGAGACCCGCCCCGCCGAAGAGACGATGCAGATAGATCCCGAAAGGGAGCATACGCGGCAGGAGGCGGAGTCACAGGAAAGGGAGCGCGAAAGAGCTGCCAAAAAGAGAGAAAAAGAGCATAAAGATAGAGGTTTTTCTATTGACGATGAGGGGAATCCTCATATCGATATTCACGTTTAACCTATAATCGGATATACTTTAATTACCGCACCGACTAAATAACTCAATTTTTGATGAAGCAATTTCGTTCATAATCAAGGCAGATTTTTGCAGGACTCGCCAAAGCGAATTCAAGAAAATCTAACGCGGAGTATGGGCGAAAGTGCTTCACCCTTCGGGGAGAATGATACGAGGCAATCTGCACACGAAAAAATCTTTGAATTACCTACGGGTAGTCCTTCAGATTTTTTCAAGCACATCTCACCTCGTCTCGTTCTCTCAAAACTTGAGTTATTTAGTTGGTGCGGTAATAGATACTACGATTCGGGCGGAGCCCGGGTATGCAAAGGTGTTTCATGTCTCTTCTCTCCCTGATATCGGAAAACAGAACGCGCTTTTTGACGGGTGCCGTACTCATAGCGGTCGTCGTCGCGATAGGTCTTATAGACAACTTCTTCCTTATCTGGCTCTTTTTGGGCATAGTCTACCTCTTCTCTTTTTACGAGGCTATGCGTCTTTTCAAGATCGACAACAACCAGATGTATGCATATGCCTCCGCGGTCTGGCTTCTTGCGCTGATATACCCGAACCCCGACGACCTCTTTTTCCTGATCGCAGTCATATTCGCATCCATGCTCGCCTACACGCGGGATTTTGACAAGCGGCTCTTTTTGCCGTTTCTATACCCTGTCGCATCCTTTCTTTTTCTTCTCGCGCTCTATATGGATTTCGGTGTAAACGCGCTCTTTTGGCTGCTCGTTGTCGTGGCGATGACCGATATAGGGGCCTACTTCACCGGAAAGCTTGCGGGCAGGCGCAAGTTTTGTGAAACATCCCCCAACAAGACGGTGGAGGGTGTCGTAGGAGGCGTGCTCATAGCCACTTTCGCGGGCTTTTTCGTCGGCGGTGCTCTCGTGGACCGGCCGCAGGCGCTGCTCATCTCCCTCGGTGTCTCCGTAGCCTCCGTGTTCGGCGATCTTTTCGAGAGCTATCTCAAGCGCGAAGCTGGCGTCAAAGATAGCGGCGACATTCTACCCGGTCACGGCGGGATGCTCGACAGGGTGGACGGATACCTTTTCGGCGGCATAGTGATGGTTCTGCTTCTGAGGGGGCTTTTGTAGGTGGTTCTGCTCGGTTCTACAGGCTCCATCGGCGTCAATACGCTGAAGGTGGCCGAACGCTTCAACATCCGTGTCGAGACTCTGGTCGCGGGGAACAATATTGAGCTGCTCAAAGAGCAGATACTTAAGTTCAGACCATGCTACGTCTGTGTGGCCACGAAGGAGCTCGCCTCGATGCTGGACCATCCGCGGGTATTCTGGGGCGAAGAGGGGATACTCGAAGCGATCCGCCTGAGCTCTTCGGCCATAGTGGTAAACGCGCTTGTGGGCTTTTTGGGGCTGAAGCCGACGGTTGCCGCGATAGAGGAGGGCAAGACAGTAGCTCTGGCCAACAAAGAGTCGCTGGTCGCGGCCGGGGCTTTCATAGACCCTTCGAAACTGCGCCCCATCGACAGCGAACACTTCGGTCTGTGGTATCTGCTAAACGGCAGGAGACCGAAAAAGATGGTCATAACCGCAAGCGGCGGAGCGTTCAGGGACAGGCCGCCGGAGAGCATAGAGAACGCCACGCTGGCCGAGGCGCTGGCACACCCGAACTGGAGCATGGGGGCGAAGATCACGATCGACAGCGCCACCATGATGAACAAACTCTTCGAACTCCTCGAGGCGCGCTGGCTCTACGGTTGCGAAAATGTCGACGCGATCATAGAGACCAAATCGGTAATACACGCACTCGTAGAGTTTGCCGACGGAGCCACTACGGCGCAGATGGCAAAACCCGACATGA
>WGAW01000072.1 GCA_015494675.1 Hydrogenimonas sp.
GAAAAAGAGTCCTAAAATTGCGCCGGCTTTTGCTGTTGCCGTGTTTGCCGTCTCTATCTTCGCCTGCTGCATCGGAGTCTCGAACTCATCCCTGCTTACGGGATTTGAAAAGTTTTTCCTGGTTTCGGTACCGCTTTCGGCACTGCTTGCCGGCTTTACTAAGATAAACTATGTGAGCATGCACCGCTACTACAGAAACAGGCTAATGGAGGCCTTCTTCCCGTGGAGTGTAGTGGACGTACCGGTCGATAAAGCGGATAGTTTCCTGCTAAAAGATATGAAGCCCGTAAAGACCCCTTACCACATCATAAACACAAACGTAAACATGGTAGGCTCCGGCAGAACTAAAGAGCGCGAGCGAGGGGGAGACAACTTCATTCTATCGCCCTGTTTCTGCGGCTCCGATGTGACCGGATACCGCTCGACCGACAGATTTGCAAGCGGAGGAATGAACCTCGCCACCGCCTTTTCGATCTCCGGGGCCGCCGTAGACCCGAACACCTACGCTACACGCTCCAAACCGATATCTTTTGTGATGTCACTGCTGAATGCGAGACTCGGCTACTGGATCGAAAACCCCAGAGAGATTGAGGGTGCGGAGAGAATCGGCTGGTCATACAACTACTATATCTTCAAAGAGCTCTTCGGAAAAGGGCTGAACGAGAATGAGAAATATATCCATCTCGCAGACGGCGGCCACTTTGAAAATCTGGGGCTATACGAGCTGATACGCCGCAAATGCCTATATATCGTCGTATCCGATGCAGGCAAAGACCCCGAATTTACCTTCGGTGATCTCGCACACATCATTGAGCTGGCACGGGTGGACTTCGGTGCGGAGATAGAGATAGATACCCGACCGCTCAGACCCGGCGGCGAGAACAGAATATCAGAAACCGCCTTTGTCCGTGGAGAGATAAAGTACGAAGACGGCAGTGTGGGAGATATGATCTATATAAAAACGACCGTCATAAAAGATCTTCCGGAAGATATCTACAGTTACAGGCGCACAAACCCAAGCTTCCCCGACCAGACCACTGCGGACCAGTTTTTCGACGAATCTCAGTTCGAGGCATACAGGGAGCTCGGGTATCAGATAGGTAAACGCCTATGCAGAGTGTCGGCAGAAAAAGGGTTCAGGGCCATATTCGAAACAGCCCCGGCAAAAACGGTGCGGTGCGAAAGATGAAATATCGTCCTGCAATCGTGTGAAGCAGTGAAATGTTCGATAACAGGACCGTATTTTAGCTTTGAAATTCAAAACACCGTTCAATAATCAGGTGCTACAATCTGCAATATATGATAGAATCTTTTTATGCAAAAGAGATTACCTGAACTTTTCAAAAGAGTATACTGCACCCTCAAAAACTTTTACGATCCGGACATAACATTCTATGCGGCGAGTCTCAGTTTCTATACGATCTTCACGCTCATTCCGCTGCTGCTCGTGAGCTTCTCGATCATCGTACGGCTCCCCAACTTCAGCGAGCAGTACGAAAAGATCAAGAGCTTCATCTTCTCCAACATCATGCCGGCTTCGCAAAATACGGTTTCGGGTTACATCGATACCTTTTTGGCCAACACCTCCAAACTCGGAGTGATAGGCTTCGTATTCATAATATTCGCATCGATCATGTTTTTCCAAAACTACGAGTATATCGTCGGGAAAATATTCAAAACGAGACAGAAAGGGTTCTGGAGTGCGCTAACCACCTACTGGACGCTTATAACTCTCGGTCCGATGGCTCTAGCGGCATCGATCTACCTCTCCGTAAAGATTCAGTATGTATTGAACCAGTCGAGCTACACGAGCGGAATAGATTTTCTCTCCATCTTCCCCTATCTGATTATATGGATGCTCTTTTTCGTAACGTACAAGATATCGACCACCACACTCATACGCTTCAAAGCGGCGCTCATATCGTCATTCTTCTCGTCCCTGATCTGGTACATGGGTAAAAACATCTTCATCTACTATACTGTTCACAACAAGACATACGCAACAGTATACGGCTCCTTCAGTACACTTCTCTTCTTCTTTCTCTGGATCTATCTTTCGTGGATAATATTTCTATACGGCCAGAAACTATGCTACCTGCTTAACCAGAAAGAGAAAGAAAAGAGACACGAACCCGGCCTGAAGATAGAGTGCGATTCGGCTGAAGAGGGCGGCGACAGATAGAGCGCCGTAAACGGCCGTTGTCCACAACGGGATTATCACTTCAACGCTCCTGCCGTCCGCCGGCAGCTTCAGAAGCTCCACTATCCACCCGTCAGCGAGATCGCCCAGACCTGCCGCATGAAGCGCCATCGATAGAGGGTAGAATAGTGAAAAGAGAAGCGTCAGCGGTACGGATAGCAGCTGATAGAGGGAGAATGTACCGAATATCGAGTGTACAACCGGCAGCATAGCAAGGTATACCCATACATTCATCAGCACCAAAAGGACCCATCTGTTCCACCCTTCGCCAATATGAAGAGACTGGTAGATAAAAAAGACTCCGCTTACAGAGAACCAGAACCCTACGGAAAAAAGAAGCTCGGGAAAGATTGCAAGAAGCAAAACCACACAAAACGCAAGAAACGAAAACGACAGTAGTTCCACGCCGAAAAGGAGCGCCGACCACCCCACAACAACCATGGTAAAGGCCCTCAAAAGCGACGGCGGCACGCCGGTAAAGAGCAGGTATACCCCAAGCAGCAGAATCGTTACCGCCCCGACATCCATCAGTCGGTGCCGCCAGGGGAAAAAACGCTGCTGAAACGGCTTGTAGAAAATACCGAGGCCGCCGTATAAAATAAACCACAAAAGCCCCATATGAAAACCGCTGAGCGCCAGAAGATGGCTTATACCCAGAAGACTCACCCTCTCTCTGAGCTCCTTTGAAACCGGAAGGGCCAGAAAGAGAGCGCCGTATAGCTCCCGCATCCACGGATGGGCGTGTACCTCTTTGATCTTCTCGAAAAGCTCCATCCTCTTGGAGCGCTCATGGTGCACGCCGGTTATAACAGAAGGAATGAATGGTGTGGAGAGATAGTCCGAAAAAGATAGTCTGCCCGGAAAGAGCAACACCGAAATCCGTCGGCCGGATAGGTTTTTTATCGGCTCTTTAGAGGTTGTATAGAGAGTGAGGCCGCCGTCGGTTTCGATCTTCAAAACTTCGTACTCTCTGCCGTTTCTGCTCTTTGTATACTGCATCAGCACTTCTGCATCGGTAAAAACCTTTTTGGAAGCGGTGAGCTCTTTGTACCAGTAGTACCTAAAACCGAGCGATACCGAAAATAGGGCAAACGAGAGCAGAAGAAACATCCCCCATTCCCGGGGGCCTTCTATTAAAGCGGGTTTAGATAGGCGGAAGCTCAATTTTGGTCTCACCACCGGTATCTATATTGCTCTGCTCGTAGACGATCTCGACGGGAGCGTACCCGGCATCTACGAATCTGGTGAAACGTTTCTGAAACTTAAGCTCTATAATACCCGTAGGGCCGTTACGCTGCTTGCCTATGATAATCTCTGCATCCTCCTCCTCTTTTTCATGGAAGGTGGATTTGTACTCCTTGCCCTCGGCCCGCGCCTTCATCTCCTTCTCTTTCTCCTCCCTGATGCGGTAGACATCGTCACGGTAGACAAAAAGGATTATGTCGGCATCCTGCTCTATCGCACCCGACTCCCTGAGGTCGGAGAGCATCGGGCGCTTGTCGGCCCTCGACTCCAGAGAGCGGTTGAGCTGCGAAAGGGCCACTATAGGGATCTCCAGTTCACGCGCCAGCATCTTCAAGCCGCGGGAGATTTCGCTCACCTCCTGATGACGGTCTTTGTTTCCTCCTCCGCTCATCAGTTGCAGGTAGTCTATCATCGCTATTTTTATCTCGGGGTGGTGCGCCTTTAGCTTTCTGAGTTTCGCACGCACCTGATGGATGTTAAGCGACCCCTCGTCATCTACGAAGAGTTTCTGCGCACTGAGCCAGTCGACGGCTTCGGAGAGCCTGGTCCACTCCTCGTCGGTAAGGTTACCTACACGAAGATCCTGGAGCGCGATAGATGTCTTTGCGCTAAGCAGCCTCAAAACCAGCTGCTCGGCCGGCATCTCGAGAGAGAAGAAGGCGACACCGTCACCCTTTTCAAGGGCTTTTAGTGCCATGTTTAGCGTGAAAGCGGTGTTATGTGTAACCGTCATATCTTCAAGCAGAAAGAGACTGTTTCCATCGAGTGTAAAACCGTAATAATCGTCTACACGGTCGGCCTCTACCCGGATACCGGTATGTTTGACATCTCTGTCGGTTTTTCTCGCCCTGGGCCTTTTCCTTTCGATCCTGACCGGAATCTTTTCAAGATTACCTACAATGCGGACCCTATATACGAGGCTCTCATACCCTCTCGACCTGATGCCCGCTCTTTTCTCTACCAAAGATGCCCTGAAGCCGAGTGTATCGGCAAGGAATTTGATATCTTCGGCCAGTTCTCTACTCTTTTGGGTTATTTCTATCACATGGTGCTCGTCGTCATAGTATCCGTCGCTATCGACAAGACCCGCCAGAAGCTCCAGACGTATATCGCTGCTGTTTGCGATATAGCTGTGCGGAATTCTTTTATTCTCTATGAGGCCGAGTTCGCGAAGCATCTTTTGCAGCGAAAAAGAACCGTTGGGATCTACATGCCTTCCATTCGTAATGGCGTAGATCGGACACTTGCCGTCACACTTATATAGCGTCAGTATCAGCCCCAGCTTCGCGGCATAATTTTCAAGATATTCGACCACCTCTCTATCTTCCGTGGCCACCCTTACATCGCTGCAGCGTCCGTCTCCGAGCCAGATACCGAGAAAATAGGGCTCTATCGGCACACTCTTTCTCGGGAACTCAACGCTTACCTTGTAGCCTTTGTAGTTGGATTTGAACTTGTCGCTCTTCTTTATATATTCCCGAACCGATATATTCAGCACATCCCCATGCCTGTGGCCGCCTTCATTTCTGCTCCTTTTCAAAGAGAGAATATGGCTTTCGTTGACACGGTAGTCGACTCCCCTGTTCTGTCTTACCCAGTACATCATCTCCCTGCCCCTGGCAATAGAGAGGACTCTTCTGGGCGTGGAGTCGTCACCCATAAGCAGATCACCGGTTTTGACATCCTCGACGCGTTTCAGGGTCCCATCATACATCAAAACTCTCGTTCCCCTGCCCAGACATTTTCCCATCGACGGTCTTGCCGCCACGATGACGAGATCTCCTTCACCGAATCCGGAGGTCATCCTGTTGAGCTCTTTGAAGCCGGTATCGACCCCTATGAGCATCGAATTGCCGCGCTCTTTCATCTTTCTTATGTACTCTACGGTACTCAGGGCCATCTCTTCGCTCTCGCGGAAATCCTGCGTCGAGCCCTCTGAGGTGATGGAGTATAGTTTCGACTCCACGGCGTCCATTACGTCGGCTGCAGGCATATCCTCCTCTACGGTCAGCTTCTTGATCTCGGTAGCCAGCCCAACAAGTGCGCGCTTTTGCGACTTCGCCTTGATCTCTTTGATGTAGGCCTTCGTATTAGAGAGCGGATTCGCACCCAAAATATCCAGAAAAGCAACTTCATCAAACTGCTTTTTGGAACTCAGCCTCTCTCTGAGAAACTCTTCGTCTATCGGCATATCGTCCCTGAAAAGCTCCTCCATCGCTACAAACAGTTTCTGGTGAAACGGATGGTAGAAATCTTCCGGTTTAAGCTGCGAAGCTATCTCTTCATACTCGGCGGGATCGAATATTATCGTACTCAAAACGGCACGTTCGATATTCAGGTTATACAGGTGCTCTTCCATTATCTCAATATACCTCTTTACGATGCCCGATTCGGACAATCAATATTATCAAAACATCATCTTTACGCTGATAAACAACGCGATAATCTCCGACTCTGAGTCTGTAAAGACCTTTATACTCTTTCCCTTTTAAAGCCTTGATCCTATTTTTCAGCCTATCGGGATCTTTTGCAAGAATCTCGATCTTCTCTTTGATGAGCAGGAGGAAAGGTTTTTCAACACCGACAAGATCTTTTATCGCACTTTTTTCATATACGACGCTGTACATCTATTCCTATTCCAGGCCGAGCGCTCTATATACCTCTTCCGCCGAAACCGTTTCGCTTCTGCCTTCATCCACCTCTTTAAGGCGCTTTTCGGCAATCGCGACATCGATGTAGTCGTAATACATCGTCAACGCCTTTTCGACAATATGACTCTTCTTCTCACCCAGTTCTTCGGCAACGACATTCAGTTCGTCGATCACCGCTTTGTCGATTGTAAAAGTGGAGCGTATCTTTTGCATCTTCCGCCTTTTATATGAATAATCGTATGAACAATTATATCATATCTACTCGCTCTTCTCGGCCATCTTTTCGACTTCTTGCAAAAATCTCTCTACCAGCTCGTTTTCGGGCAGTTTCGCGACCACCTCTCCTTTTACCATGACCAGCCCGCTCCCCTTGCCGTAGGCGATAGCCACATCGGCGCTTTTGGCCTCTCCTATGGCGTTTACTACGCACCCCATAACGGAGACGTTGAGAGGCTTTTTGATATGTTTGGTCTTCTCCTCCACCTCCGCCACGGCCTTGACGAGATCCGCCTCTATTCGCCCGCATGTCGGGCACGATATGATGTTGAGCCCCTCTTTTGCCACGCCGCTGTCTTTGAGTATGGCTCTGGCCACCTCTATCTCTTTTTCAAGCTCTCCGGTAATCGAGACCCTCATCGTGTCTCCTATCCCCTCGAGCAGCAGAGTTCCCAGCCCTATCGCGCTCTTTATCGTGGCGTGAAATACGGTTCCCGCTTCGGTTACTCCGAGGTGAAAAGGGTACTCCACCATCGGTCTAAGCGTCCTATATGCCTCTACGGTGCGCTCCACATCGCTCGCCTTCATCGAGACTTTTATGTTAGTAAAGCCCAGATCTTCGAGAAACTTTATGTTGTAAAGCGCAGACTCGACCATACCTTTCGCCGTCTGGCCATAGCGCTCCTCGAACCGCTTCTCCAAAGAGCCGCAGTTGACCCCTATGCGTATCGGGATATTGCGCTCCGTACACGCTTTTACAACCTCTTTGACGCGCTCTTTTTCACCTATGTTTCCGGGGTTTATGCGTATACAGTCGACCGATTCGGCCGCTATCAGCGCCAGGCGGTAGTTGAAGTGTATGTCGGCTACAAGCGGCAAAGAGGTGCGCTCTCGTATCTCTTTCAGAGCATTCGCATCCTCATAGTCCGGTACGGCGACCCTGACTATATCGGCTCCCGCAAAATGGAGGCGGTTTATCTGCTCCACCGTCGCCTCGACGTCCGCCGTACGCGAATATGTCATCGACTGCACCGAAATCGGCGCATCGCCGCCGACCGCAACATTGCCGACATGAATCTGTTTTGTAGGATAGCGTTTAATCATAAAAGGATTATATCGAATATTCAGGCAAAATCGACCGGGTCCATATCCACCTCGAAACTGCCGTCATCGACCGCCTTTACAATTCGTAAAA
>WGAW01000073.1 GCA_015494675.1 Hydrogenimonas sp.
ATAACGTTCGAAGGTGTCGCCGGCAGCTGGGCGGGCATAGGAAAGCTAGGCAAGACGGTAGAGACCAATGCGAGCAAAAGCACGAATAGAAGGATAGAGTGGTGAGAAGGGGATTCTCTATGATAGAGCTTATCGTCTCTATCGTAGTTATCGGTATAGCTTTCATGAGCATACCTCTGATCCTGACTGAAACATCCAAAAATGTGGAGACCTCTTTCAGGCAGGAGGCGGTCATGGCCGGCCTGACCCAGGTCGTCAACATCATGAGCTACAGGTGGGACGAGCAGGAGACGAACGAGAGTCTCAACGGAAGCTACGCAAAAATTCTCGATACCGCCTATACATCGTCGCTCGGGTGCATAAATTTTGCGGACGGAAGGCGCAGGATAGGAAATTTCAAAGGCAAGGCGAGGCGGAAATGCTACAACACCCCCAGATGGGCGACCCCTCCGTCGGCTCTCGGCAGCGACTCCGGTGATCTCGACGATATAGACGATCTTGTAAGCGGCGACAGCGTACTCATAAGCAGCGAAGGCAACAACTCAGAAGACTACAAAAGATCCTACTCCTCGACTATAACGGTCTCCTACATTTCCGACAATCTCGACCCGACCACCTATTATGCGGCCAGCGAGATCAACGGCACCATAAATAGCGCCCCGGTAACCAACATCTCCACGAGCATCAAGATGATCGCCTCTACCGTAACGTCGCAAGACGGCGATACGATCAAGCTCGTAGCGTTCAGCGCCAATATAGGAGAGGTGAGTTACCTCTCAAGGAGGGTAGCGCCGTGAAATTGGTGCGAAGGGCGTTTACACTTGTCGAACTCGTCTTTGTCATCATGGTCTTCGGCATAATCGCCGCCATCGGCTCGGAAGTCTACGTAAAGATTTACGAAAACTATCTGATCACGAGGTCGATGAACTCCCTGCAGACGAAAACGGAGACGGCTCTCGAACAGATCGCAAAGAGGCTGCAGTACCGTATAAAGTCTTCGGTAATCGGGGTCAAATCGGACCTGAGTACGTTTATAGCCGCCTCAGACCCCGATATGGACGACAACTACACGATACTCGAATGGATCGGCTACGACGAAACGGGCCTAAAAGGCGTCTACGATCCGGCAATGAACTACTTCGTTCCGGGATGGAGCGGTTTTATCGACCTCGAAGCTTCTTCCGGCATAGTTCTCTCTACGCCCGGCAGCAGGCTATTGAGTCTTGACAACATAATAAAAAAGCTCTCCGACAACAACTCCACCATAGCCGACGCCGCTATAATATTTCCGGATACCTGGGGCGACTTCAACATATCCAAATACGGCTGGCACGGTAACAGCAGCGATTATGACTACAACGTAAGCGTCATAGACGACACCCATTTGCAAATAACCGATCTGAACCCGCCGGCAGAGATATATGAGCGGTACAAACTGGTCTGGACGGCATTCGCTATAGCGCCCGATCCGATCAACTGCAAAAGAGAGTGCGACCTTGTACTCTACTGGAACTACCAACCGTGGCACGGTGAACAGTTCGACACGGCGCCGAACGTATTCAAAAATCTTCTTGTGGAGAATGTCACTACGTTCAAATTCAGGCAAGACGGCGACGTCATGCGTATAAAGCTGTGTGCGGGCGAAAGGGTGGTAGACAACAACATCTCGGTATGCAAAGAGAAGGTGGTGTTCTGATGCGCAGCGGATTCACACTCCTTTCGGCGATCTTCCTGATGGTGCTCATAGCGGTGCTAATGATGCTTACACTCTCGCTCTCTTCGCAGACGACGAAACAGACTAGCGACCTCTACCTGAGAGAGCAGGCGCAGCTGCTTGCAAAAAGCTCCACCGAACTCGCACTGTTGGCGATATCGGCCCACGACAACACCGTCGACTGTATAAACGAGATGAACCTGGACTACCCGGGTGTCGGAACGGGATACAAGATAAATATGAAACTCTTCTACATGGGAAACGGAATGCCCGCATCGTGCAACCTCCTAGACAACTTCATCTTAACCGCCGACTCGAACGGCACCGTCTTGATCGATACGACCGTAACCTACAGGGACGCCGAGACAAACGAGACGGTACGATTCCACCGCCGCACAATACAAAAGCCTTAAGCCACTGTTTGATACAATGTCGCTGAACACACTATTTAAAGGAGTTATACGATGAATATCAGCATCGTTGGTCGCCATTTCGAGCTGACCGATGCCATAAAAGACCATATCGAAAACGCTATTGACGGTCTGAAAAAGTACAATCTCGACATCATCTCAACCCGTGTCGTAATAGATGCGGACGAGAGGAACGGAAAGAAGGGTTACAGCGTCGAGTTCGTAATCCACATGGCAAACAAAAATACGGTAGTGATCCGCCAGAAAGACAAGGATGTCTACGCCGCCGTAGATCTCGCGATAGATCGCGCGCAGAAGGTCCTCAGACGACACCACGACAAAGTGACGGAGCACAAGTCTGTCCGGCCGGACGAGCTTGCTGCCGCTCACGAAGCGGAGATAGCGGCGGCACTTGCCGACGATTCGGACGAGATAGTACCTATGGAGCTCGACCTCTACAAGCCTCTCGAGATAGAAGAGGCGCTAAATATGCTAAAAGCGTCTCCGGACAAACAGTTCATCGTATTCAACGATATAGACGGGAAAATGCGCGTACTCTACAGACGCGGAGACGGGCGTTTCGGACTCTACTGAGACCGGAGCCGGCGCGTATAGCGCCCGCTCGCCTCTTTCGCCCTCTTTACGATCCCTTCGTCTTCGGCCATATCGAGCCACAGAAACTCCTTTCCGCTCTGAATCTTTCCTCCCAAAATATCGCCCGATCTTCTGAACTTCAGATCGAGTCTTGCAATCTCGAAACCGTCCTTCGTCTTGATGAAAGCTTTAAGCCTCTCGTTGTCGGGGGTATTGGTAAACAGAAAACAGTAGCTCTTCAGACCGGTCCTGCCCACGCGCCCTCTGAGCTGATGCAGCGTGGAGAGCCCCATCCTTTCGGCCCCGGCTATAACGATAGTTGAGAGCCTGTGTAGAGAGATGCCTACCTCTATGACGGTAGTAGATAGCAGAATACTCCCTCTTTGCGCAAACTCCTGCAGCACCTCCTCTTTGAGCCTGTCTCTGCCGTGGGTAACGTAGACTCCGTCGAAGTTACTCCTCCAGAACTTCTCGCTCTCTTCGAGGGAGAGGTAGCCGATATGTTCACTCTCCTCCACAAGGGGGTAGACCACGAGCACCTGCCTCCCTTCGGCTATCTC
Organism: Hydrogenimonas sp.; assembly: GCA_015494675.1. The sequence continues at coordinate 3,279 of WGAW01000073.1, forward strand.
CTTTTCTATATGCTCTTTCACCTTTGCGAAATCGCGTCTGCCTACGATTTCGCTCTTCACATCCTTCGCGAAAGGGGTGGACCCTATCAGCGAAATATCTATCAGCGCAGAATCGAGCATCGCCTGTGTTCTTGGAATCGGTGTAGCCGAAAACTGCAGGTAGTGGGGTCTTCTTTTGCCGTCGGAGTGGAAATTTTCCAACATTTTGCGCTGCTCGGTACCGAAACGGTGCTGCTCATCCACCATAATCAGGTCCGCTTCGGGCAGATCCCTGTAAAGAATGGCGTGCGTTCCTACGATAAAGTGAGCACTCGAGGGGTCGCCCCTTTCGCCGCCCTGGGTGACGAGCGCTATATCGACATACTCGGGAAGCCACTTTTTCGCCTCTTCGTAGAGCTGTCTGGCAAGTATGGAAGTGGGTGCCATCAGTATCGACCTGTGCGGGTAGGCTATCATTGCGGCGGCCAGAATCACCATCGTCTTCCCCGACCCGACATCCCCTACCACCATGCGCCTTGCAGCGGCCGGGCCGCGCAGATCCGCGGCTATATCCGAAACAGCCCTCTTCTGCCCTTCGGTCAACTCGAACGAAAGCCTCTCCAAAAAGGGCCCGATACTCCCTTTCAGGGCTCTTTTGGCCTCGAACCTTATCCGTTTGACGCGCATTCTCGAGAAGTAGTCGAACGCCTCGGCATATTTCAGAGCCTCCAGAGTTTTAGGGCCGATTCCCCCATGTTTCCGGTAGAGCTCAAGCCACTTCCCGTCCGGTCTGTGGGCCCTCGTAATCAGCTCTGCCGCTCCCTTCTCGAGCCCCTCCTCCACAAGACTCTCCACACTCACGAGCTCCTCTACGATCCTCCTGTAGATATCCTGCCTCATTTTGCACCTGTATCGTGGAACTATTTTACCGGTTTTAGAGACGATTTTCGGGTTCGTCATACGAAGCTTCCCTCCAAAGAGCTCCACCCTGCCCTGAAGAAAGTGCCTCGTACCGGGTTTGAAGAGTGCAATGTGGTAAGGTTTGGGGTGAAAGACGGATATCTCTATAACCCGCTCGCTCGCGGGGCTCCTGACAGCGACCCGTAGCCTTTTGGGGAGTCTTGTTACAGAGAGAACCTCCGCCTCAATAGTATTTGTCTTCGAAATCTCCACTCTCTCGCTGAGCCTTGTATCGCTATATGAGTGCGGGATGTTTATAGCCAGCTCTATTAGCGACGAGAATCCGGCTTTTGCAAGAGCCTCACTTTTTCTCATCTGTGATGATGGCGAAAGAGAGCTTCAGTATCTCCGGGTGCGATTTTATAAAAGCGTTGAGATCTTCGAGTTTCAGAGCCTCTATAAGCTCCAACTCCCTTTTTGTGTAGCCCAGCCCGAGACCTTTGTAGTATTCGTTGAAGGCTCGGCCCAGACGCTGCGAAAGTGTCTCGTTTCTAAGCGGCTCCGAGCCGAGCAGGAACATCTTCGCATCCTCCAGCTCCTTTTCGCTGACTCCCTTTTCGACGAAATCGGCGATCACCTCTTTGACGACCTTTACGGCCTCATCCCGGCTCTCGAGCTTTGTCTGCAGATAGCCGCTGAAGTAGCTGCTGCTCCTGTTCAGAACGATCCTGCCGTATGCTGAATAGGCAAGCCCCCTCTTTACTCTCACCTCCTCCATCAGCCTGCTTCCGAAACCGCTGCTTCCCAGTATGAAAGCGGCCACTTTCGCCTTGTATCGTTTCGGATCGTCCACACGCATATCGAACGGGGAACCGAAATAGATGTAGGCCTGGTCGGTAGCCCTCTTTTCGCTCTCGGTTTTTGCGGCATCGCTCGCTTTGAAGTACGGAAGCGGCTCCGCCTCTCCCGCATCGAGACTCTTCAGGGCACCTTTTGCATACTCCTTCGCCTCTTCGAGCGTCATCGCTCCTCCTATAACCACAATTGCACGGCGAAGGACCAGATGCTCTTTCAAGAATCTCCTGACCTGCTCCAGCTTCAGAGACTCTATCGCCTCTACGGTTCCGTCCGCAGGATCGGCAAGCGGCGTACCTTCGAAGAGGAGTTTTTTAAGAAGCAGACTCGCCTGGTAGTCGTAGTCGCTCTCTTTGCGCATCAATGAGCCTATGGTCGTCGCCTGTACCTTTTTAAAACTTTTAGGCGTAAGGTTCGGGTCTTGCAGGAGTGACGAGAAGAGTTCGACCCCTTTTGCGAACTCCTCCTTCAGACTGCCAAGTTCGAAGACGAACGTCTCCGTTCCCGTATGTGCGCTTAGGCTAATCGCCCTCTCTTCGAGCGCTTTGGCGAAACCCGTACTGCCGAGGGTTTTGGTGCCTTCGTTCATCATCCTGGCCGAAAACTTCGCCAGGCCGGCATGCCCATCGTCCGCCAGAGAGCCGCTGTAGCCGAAAACCACCTGCATGGAGGCTATGGGCAGAAGCCTCTCCTCCTCGAAAATAATAGGGACTTCGACGCCGTTTATCTCAACTTTGTCCAGCAAAGCACTCATTAAAACTCCTTGAAAAAGCGTCAGAAACAGAACTAAGCTTTTAAACACTCTCATATTTCCACAACCTCTTCGGCGATCTTGACGTCCGGTGCGCTTTTAGAGCCGCAAACTCAAAAGCTGCGCTCAAAAGGTCTCCAGTATCTCGTAGGCTGTATTTCGCTTCGCGGGAGTTTCGCCGATATCTTTTATGAGGCGTATCATCTCCTCCTGATTCATTCGATTGGCGGCTCCGGCGGCTTTTACGACATTCTCTTCCATCATCGTGCTTCCAAGGTCGTTGGCGCCGTAAAGAAGGGCCATCTGGCCGATGTAGCTGCCCTGCGTAACCCATGAGCTCTGAATGTTTTTGAAGTTGTCGAGAAAGAGGCGGCTTACGGCCAAAAGCCGCAGATAGCGGTTCGGGCTCGTTTTGTGCGTGACTATCCCTTCGCGCTGCAGCTTCGTGTTGTACGGCTGGAAACTCCACATAATAAACGCCCTGAATCCGCCCGTTTCATCCTGCAGATTCCTGATCAGGTCCCAGTGCTCCACAATCTCTTCGTCGCTCTCCACCGTTCCGAACATCATCGTGGCCGTCGACTTTATTCCGTTTTTGTGCGCAAGCCTGTGGACATTCAGCCAATCTTTCACATCTATCTTCTTCGGCGCTATTATGTCCCGCACCCTGTCGCTCAGTATCTCGGCACCGGCTCCCGGAATCGAGCTGAGCCCTTTGGCGGCCAGCCTTTTGAGCACCTCCTCGACACTTATACGCGAGACTTTGGCTATATAGTCGATCTCAACGGCGCTGAAGCCGTGTATCGTAACGGTAGGAAATTTTTTATGGATATGCTCTACAAGATCTTCGTACCACTCTATCTTGAGCTTCGGATGCACCCCGCCCTGAAAGAGAATCTGCGTTCCCCCTATCTCCAGGAGCTCTTCGATCTTACGGTCGATCTCTTCGAAACTGAGCACGTAGGCGTCGTCATCTTTGCCGTGCCTGTAGAATGCACAGAAGTTGCAGTCTACCCAGCATACGTTGGTATAGTTTATGTTTCTGTCTACGACGAAGGTGGTTATCTTTTTCGGATGGAGCCTCTTTTTGACCTCGCTCGCCATCTCTCCGAGACTTTTGAGGTCGCCGTTTTTTATGAGCTCGACAGCCTCCTCTTTGCTCATGCGGCTCATCTTTCGGCACCCTTTGCCGACTTCTCTATCGCATCGAGAACCCCGTTGACGAATTTCGGCGACTGGTCGCTGCCGAGCTCTTTGGCCAGTTCGACCGCTTCGTTGATTATTACGGCACGGTCGAGATCGGTATGGAGCAGTTCGTAGGTGCCGAGCCTCATGATCGACTTGTCCACATGGTCGAGCCTCTCGAAATCCCAATCTTTGAGATGGTCTCTTATCTTTTTATCGATCTCCTCGAGGTGCCCGAGCACACCGTTGTAAAGACTCATGGCAAACTCCCTCTGCCTGTTTCTTATCTTCTTCTCCTCCAGCAGCTCTTCGGCGAAGCGCTCCACCTCCGGGTTGCCTATGTCGTGGGCGTAAAGGAGTCCGATGACTGCGCTTCTGGATTGGTGACGGGTGGCCATTAACTCTCCATCTCTCTATACAGATCGAGCATCTCTATTAGCCCCGCCATCGCTTCGAAGCCCTTATTCCCCGCTTTCGACCCTGCACGCTCTATGGCCTGCTCTATCGTATCGGTCGTTAAAACACCGAACGACACCGGCTTGCCGTACCTGAGTGTCGTATTCGCCACACCTTTGGTCGCCTCGGCCGCCACATAGTCGAAATGGGGTGTGGAGCCCCTTATGACCGCACCCACACAACATACGGCGGAGTACTTACCGCTCTCGAGAGCCTTTTGAAGCGCGAACGGAATCTCGAAGGCTCCCGGAACAAGTATGAGATCGAGGTTCTCGTCCATACCGCCGTGGCGCAGAAACGCGTCTCTCGCACCCTCTACCAGCCTGTCGGTGATGATGTGGTTGAAGCGGCTCGCGATAATCGCTATACGCTCGGAGCCTGTGAGCTTGAGCTGTCCTTCTATAACGTTCATAAACTATTCCTCGTCGATTAAAGTATGATATTTTAGCATAACGGCGCCGGGCGGTTTACACCATTCGCGCCTATTCGTTTTCTGCAATCTCTCTGATGGCTTTTATCTCTCTCAGAACTCTGTCGAGACTCTCCAGCTTTATCATGTTGGGCCCGTCGCTCAAGGCCTTTGAAGGGTCGAAGTGGGTCTCGAAAAAGAAGCCGTCCACCCCCACGGCGGCCGCCGCCCTGGCAAGGTAGGGCACAAAGGAGCTGTCACCGCCTGTCTTTCCGCCCTGTCCGGGCATCTGAACGCTGTGCGTGGCGTCGAATATAACCGGGGCGAATTTTCGCATTATCGGCAGAGAGCGCATATCTACCACAAGATTGCCGTAACCGAATGTCGTCCCCCTCTCCGTCAGCCACACGCCGGCTTTCTTGCTCGTCTCGTAATCTACGCTATCGAACCCTCTGGTTTTTAGAACCTTCTGAACCGAATAGCGCATATCCGCCGGGACCATGAACTGCCCCTTCTTTATGTTGACTATCGAGTCGGTTTTCGCCGCCGCTACCAACAGATCGGTCTGTCGGCACAAAAAGGCCGGTATCTGGAGCACGTCCACCGTTTTTGCCGCCTCCGCAACCTGCCACGACTCATGAACGTCGGTCAGAGTCTTGTATCCGAAAAGGGCCTTTAGCTCTTCGAAGATCTTCATACCCTCTTCGAGCCCGGGGCCTCTGTAGCTCTCCAGAGAGGTTCTGTTCGCCTTGTCGAAACTGGCTTTGAAGTAGAAGTCGATCGAGTCGTCTTCATCATACTTTTTGAGCGCTTCCGCTATGCGCATGACGCTATCCCTGCTCTCTATAACGCACGGTCCCGCAATCAAAATCATACTTCGGATCCTTCCTTGTCGAATATGACTATCTCTTTTCTCTTCTCTTTGGCCCTCGCCAGCGCATCCTCGGCAAGCCCCAGCATTCTGTTGAGGTGTATCTGCTTGCCGTACATCGTCACGGCTCCGTAACTTCTTCTGTACTCCACCCTCTTTTCACCCTGCATTAGAGGATCCCTCTCTATCTTCTGCTCTATTCTCTCGTTTACGGTAGCCACGTTTTCGGTATCGCACTCCGAAAGGAGCACGAATATGCCGGAACCCCCGAACCTTCCCAAAACGTCACTCGCACGCACTACGGCGCGAATCGAATCGTTTAGGTGTTTGAGCACCGCGTCACCGGTCTTGAAGCTGTAGCGCAGATTTATACTCTCGAGCTGATCGACATCTACGATCATCAGTGTAACGGGCCACTTGTGGCGTCTGGCCATCTTGATCTGAAGATTCGCCATTTTGACGAAAAAGGGGTAGTTGTAGGCACCGGAGGCCTCATCTAGTGAACGTGCACTCTGAATCTCCTCTTTAAGAGAGTCTATCTCTTGACGGCTCTTCTTTAGGGCCTTTTTGCAGCGCATCCACATTGCTCCCTCTGCCGTCGCCGCAAGCGCGAGCACACCTACAATAGCATACAGGATCTCTGTGCCGATCATCTGGCGCTCCGACTCGTCTCGATTACGCTGCCGGGCTTCTCGGCAGCCCGGTCCATCGCTTCGTAGGCACACTCCATCAGCCTTTTAAGATCGGCCGAAGACGGGCTCAGGGTCGATATTCCGCATTTGCACTCGAGCTTGTAGACTTTGTCGTCTATATTCACATATCTGTCCGACAATCTTTTTTTGAAGCGCAGTGCGATCTCCTTCGCATTTTTCATATTGCAGTTTTGCAAAAAGACGAGATACTCGTTTTTTGCGAAGCTTCCCACCTGATCGCTGCATCTTGTGGCCCTCTCCAGCTCTTTTACGACTATCTCTTTTATATGTGAGCTTATGTCCGGAATTCCTTTGTGGCGGTTTACCGGCTGGATATATATAGCGACCATACTGACATCCCATCCGTTCCGTTTGGCAAGATTGATCTGTTTTTTACCCATTGTGTGGAACATCTGTTTGTCATGGAGCTCGAACAGCATGGAGGTATTGAGAACTTCGTCGCATCTTCTCTTCTGGATACGGGCTTTGATCAGCTCGGTCATAAAAAGGTACGATACGGCGGCCGCAACTATAAAAAATATCGCATACGCAGCCATTTTCGCATCTTCGTGCTCGAACCCGCCCGCTTCCAGAAGTTCCGCGAGCATCGGCAGCCATGCCGCCGCACTTGTGAGAAAGAGTCCTCCCAACAAGCCGCCGAGAATCTTGTAGCGGCGCCTGTTTGCAACATTGTTCACGAATGATACCTTTTAAAAGAGTTCAATACGGTTGGCTCCTTTTTTCTTGGCACGCATCAACGCCTCATCCGCCCTGCTCATGATGGTGCCGAATCTCGCAACCTGTCCGGCGAATGAAACGACCCCGGAAGAGAAGGGGATGTTTACGGACTCGCTCCCCTCCACCTCCGCGGGAGACTCCAACACTCTTGCCTGGATCCTCTGTATGACCCTCTGCGCATCCCTTGCATCGCAGTCGGGAAGCAGAAGCACGAAACGGTCGTCGTCATAGCGGGCCGCAAGATCGCTCTCCCTAATCGAAGATCTCAGTATCGACGAGAACTGTTTCAAGACCAGGTTCCCGGTTTCATAGCCATACTTTTCGTTGATTTCGGAGAGCCTGTCTATATCCATAATCACAAGGCCGACCGGCCATCTGTTACGTTTGGCGATCTTTATCTGTGCCGATGCAAGCTCTTCAAAAACGGTGCTTCTGTAGAGCTTCGTCAGCTCATCCAGCAGCACATCATCCTTCCGTTCACTCTCTACCGTTTTGAGTCTGCTTTTTCGGTAAAAGAGCAGAAAAAAGAGTGGAAAAAAGATCGCGATATAGAGTGCACTCATTATGGCCGTTGCAAGGTTGGAGTCGTCGCCGATCCCGTTTCGGCGCAACAACCACTGAAACGATCCGAGCAGCACACTGCTGCCAAGAGCCGCAAAGAACGCCGTGACGGCCGTTTTCCAAACAGGAGTGTCTGCACTTGACATGCTCTAACTTTACCATATTTTATCTTAACACCCGATGTTACACAAATTCCGGGCAAAGCTCGCAATTTAGCAAGTGTGAGCACCCCTGAAGCTTCGAAATCGAATATTTCGAGACGATATTGCGCAGTTTTTCAGGATCTCTTCTCTTTCGCCCCCGCCGCCGCTACCCCCGCCGCCGCTATCAGGCCTATGCCGAGCCATGTGAGGGGATCGGGGAGCGGATCGCCGATAAATAGGCCTAAAATAATGGAAAAGAGGATGTTGCTGTAGCTTACTGCCCCCACGATTCCGGCCTTCGTCACCCCGTACGCCTTTGTCATGTAGAACTGGGCGAGCGTCGCAAAGAGTCCCATAAGCACTATAAACCCCCATGCTTCTGCGGAGGGAGCGACAAACTCCCCGAAGAGCATATCGAGCTCAGGCGCATTGACATACGGGCTTGCGGCCATCAGTATGAGCGGCCCGACACTCCCTATGACCGTGAACGAAAGCACTATGGCCCTCGTGTCGTAGTAGTTTCTGAGCTCTCTTACCGCCGTATAGGCAAGTGCTGCGCCGGCACCGCTGAATATACCGAGCCACGCTGTCTTGTCGAGAACAAGCCCGGAAGGTTTGGCGATAAAGACTATACCGACAAACCCCGCCGCGAGAGCCGCCCACCCGATTGCGCCCATCCTCTCTTTCAGAAAAAGCCACGCAAAGAGGGCCGTAAAGATCGGTGATGTTTTGGAGTATGTCATGGCATCGCCGAGGGGTATATGGGCTATATTGTAAAAAAAGGCCAGAAGCGCCAAAAAGCCCATCATGCCCCTAAAGAAGAG
>WGAW01000074.1 GCA_015494675.1 Hydrogenimonas sp.
GCTCAAGCCCAAAACGGTAGGCCAGATACTTGCGAAGATGGACCCCGCGAAGGCTTCACAAATCACCCTTATTCTGGAAGATAGCGGCTCTGCCGGAGAGCGGCGGAGAGAAAAGTAGGCTCCGCTTTTCTATAAAACCGGCATAATCACAAATTTACCTAACTTTCGATAAACTGTCGAAAAAATTTGCCCGTTTTTTCGGGACCAAAGGCGCGTTATGAAGTTAAGTTTGGCCCATGCACCGTACATTGCCAGCAAAATCGGTATCGATCTGGCGAACGCACCTTTTGTAAAACTCAAAAAAGGGCTCGAGCCGGTAATCGAAAAGGCCCGGGAAGTTATAGAGAAAGATGTAAAGAACGAGCGTGCGCTCGAAGAGCGCGTAAACGAGCTGCTGGAAGAGAAAGAGGATGAGATAGAGTTCATGCAGGCCGATGTTCGGCAGCTTTTCTGGATGATCAAAAAGAAGCTCGCTCCGGAGTACGGTGTCATACTCAACACCGAAGAGAGGTACAGTGATCTTTCGCACAAAATATTGAACGAACTGTGGGAAGAGGACCTGATAGAGTATACGGTAAACGAAAACCAGGTCCGAGGGGTTATATTCAGGGCGATCGAGGGGTATATGAGATCGTTCGAAGAGATCGAGGATGCCGTACTCGAGAAGATTTCGCACTACAAGCGCAAGCTGATACCGGGAACGGAGGAGTACGATCTGATTTTCGAGCGCCTCTACGAAGAGGAGCTTCGCAAACGGGGGATGATGTGAAACCGAATATGAAACCGGTATGGATATACCTTGAGAACGGCCTTTTTCTGGAGGCTAAAAGCTTCGGGGCCGAAGGTACGGCCGTAGGGGAGATAGTATTCAACACTTCGATGACCGGGTATCAGGAGATAGTGACCGATCCCAGCTATGCCGGACAGTTTGTGACTTTCACGATGCCCGAGATCGGTAACGTAGGTTGCAACGGTGAAGATATGGAGTCTTCGGCGGCATGGTGCAAGGGCATTATCGTAAGGCAGTACCAGGCCGAGCCTTCCAACTTCAGAAGCGAAGAGCCCCTTCACGAGCTTCTGGAGCGTTTCGGGGTGCTCGGAATATGCGAAGTCGATACGAGGCTGCTTACGAAGACTCTGCGAGAAGAGGGGTCGATGATGATGATCGCCTCCACCGAAATAGAGGAGAAAGAGAGACTTGCGCGGCTTCTTGCCGATGCTCCGCATATCAGCGAGATCAACTATATCGAGGCCGTCAGTACTAAAAAGAGCTATATTCACAAATCCGGCAGATACGATGCCGTAAACTACAGATACAGCGAACCCCCCGAGCCGAAAGCCAGAGTCGTGGCGATAGATTTCGGAGTCAAGCGCAACATACTCAACGAGCTGACCGAGGCGGGGATGGAGGTGGAGGTCGTCCCAAACAGTGTGGAGGTCGGATCTCTGATAGAGCGCTACCGAAACGGCGAAATAGACGGGGTTTTCCTCTCAAACGGACCCGGAGATCCTCTGATTTTGAAGGAGGAGCAGGAGAAGATTCGCGAACTTATAAACGCGAAAGTGCCGATGTTCGGCATATGCCTTGGGCATCAGCTGCTCTCCATAGCCCACGGATACGACACATACAAGTTAAAATTCGGCCACCACGGCGGAAACCATCCGGTCAAAAACCTTTCGACCGGTGCGGTGGAGATAACGGCGCAAAACCACAATTACAATGTACCGGAAGAGATCAGAGAGATTGCCGAAGTGACCCATGTCAACCTCTTTGACGGCACCATTGAGGGTCTGAAATATAAAAAGAGTCCGGTCATGTCGGTGCAGCACCATCCGGAAGCATCGCCGGGGCCCCATGAGAGCACCTACATATTCGGGGATTTTCTGCGCATGATAGTACGCTGATCCCCTCTGCTTAACATACACTTAACACACATAACTTATAATTTCTCTTCAGATACCGCTTCGAACCGTTCAGCTTGACCGTTGCGCTCCCTACTCCCTGTCGAAGCGGTATGAGACTTTAAAAGAGGAAGAGACAGTGATGAGAAAAACCGTTCCGATTGTGGCACTCTCTATAGCGGCGGGAACGATACTTTTTGCGGATGATATCCGACTTGAAGATATAGAGGTCGAAGATCAGATAAATACGACGATCGTCAAGGATGTCGCCGGCGAAGAGGTACGCTCGGCCGACCTTGCCGATGCGCTGAGCAAGCTTGATCCGGATGTTCAGCTGATAAGAAGAAGCGGAATCGCCAACGATATAATTTTGAGAGGTCTTAGAAAAGACAACCTCAATATCCTGATAGATGGAGGAAAGATCTACGGCGGATGCCCTAACAGGATGGATCCCCCGATCTCTCACATTCTAACGAGCAATGTAGAGAAGATAGTGGTAAAAGAGGGTCCTTACGATGTGGAGAGCTTCGGGACGCTCGGCGGCCTTATAGAGGTGGATACACTGGCTCCCGAAGAGAAGTTTCAGCGTGAAATTACATTGAACATAGGTAGCTGGGACTACAGGAAGGTGGGTTTTCGCCTGAGCGGAGGATCTGAAAAAGTCAAGTTTATATTCGGCGCCTCTACCGAAAGCAGCGGGCAGTACAGGGATGGGGACGGAAAGAGGCTTGCCGAACAGGTGGACGCCTTCGCCGACAGGTACCCTGGCGCGAACGGACAGAGGTATGCACCTATGTACCACGATATGAAGGCTTTCAAAAAAGATACGGCCATGGCTAAGGTATTTGTCGATATAGCCGACAATCAGGAGCTGAAACTGAGCTACACGGCGAACAGGAGCAACAACGTACTGTACCCGAACAGCAAGATGGATGCCCGGCGCGACGCTTCGGACCTGCTTAACATAAAATATAGCGTTACCGGTCTCGGCGATCTATCGAAGAGGCTCGATTTCGAGTTTTACAACTCATGGGTAGACCACCCGATGGGAACATACTTCAGAAACGCCGCTATGATGATGGGAGTGTTTGAAAACATAATGTTCTCCCGGATATACGGCGGAAAGATCAAAAACAGTATGGATTTCGCAGAGGGGACGCTCTCTTACGGTTTTGACGGAAGCAGAAGAAGGTGGGAAGGGCACTACGCCTCCAACGGTGTTGCGACCGGGATCTCGAGTATCAATAATGCTATTACCGAAAATGCGGCACTCTTTGCGGAGTATAAAAGGAGTTACGGAAAGATAGATATGGAGGCGGGTCTTCGCTATGACTCAACGTCGGTAAACAACGACGACCCGGCCGTAAGCGGCAACGACTACGATGCGTTGAACGCCTACATTTTCGGTACCTATAATATAGATGAAAGTGCGAGGTTTTTCGCAGGAGTCGGAAAGTCGTCACGAGTTCCCGACGGAAAAGAGCTCTACTTTCAGATGAAAACCGGAATGTACGCCGGAAATCCGAACCTCGATCAGACGTCCAACTACGAGACCGATATCGGGTTGGAAAAGGAGTTCGAAGAGGCATCCGTAAAGGGTAAGGTATTCTACAGCAGACTCAAAAACTTCATCGCATACAACCTGACGAACAGAAAGTACGAGAATGTGGATGCAAAGCTATACGGAGTCTCTATAGAAGGGACATACGCCTTCAGCGACTATCTCTATGCGGAGCTGGGAGCCGCATACCAGAGAGGAAAAAAAGATAGCCCGCTGACCGGCCAGAACGATACAGATCTTCCCAATGTGCTGCCCCTGAAAGCGAATGCCGCGATCAACTACGATTTCGACGATACTCTTACGGCGGCACTTTCTACCGTGTTGGCGAAAGGGTGGAGCGACTACGATGCCGATAACGGTGAGCAGAAGATTTCGGGATATGCCGTCTTTAATCTGAAAATTAAAAAAGAGTTTAAAAAGAGTCTCTTCGTAACGGCAGGGGTGGACAATATACTCGACAGAACCTATGCCGCTACAAACACATACGCGGATATGACGCTCACTTCGGGCGGCGGGGTTCCGATGCTCCTTAACGAGCCCGGCCGCTACTACTACTGCAACCTCACCTGCCGCTTTTAGAATGTTTCGCCGGACTCTCCGGCGAATTTAAATCAAACTTAACTAAAAAGTTAATTGAAAGTTAACAGATTTTAAGGATACCTTCATAAAAATGTCACTATCATGTCATTGTCTTACTCTCTGGCGACGGTCGGGGGGAAACAATACAAAGGAGGTTTGCATGACAAATGCAGCAATGGAATACGATTACACCGTATCCAAATGGTTCGCCTACCTAGCAATCATCTTCGGGATTATAGGTATGCTTATCGGCGTGTTCATTGCCTTTCAGATGGCATATCCTGAGCTGAACAACCTGTTCGGCCAGTACGGTACATTCAGCCGGCTTCGACCGATTCACACCAATGTGGTGGCGTTCGGATTTACCCTGAGCGGTATATGGGCATCTTTCTACTATATCTCCCAGAGGGTGCTGAAGGTCTCGATAAAAGAGAATTCCGTGGTGCACGGAATCGCCAAGCTTCACTTTTTCCTATATGTGATTCTGGCTGCGGGTCTTGTGATCTCTCTGCTTCTGGGTATCACCACATCCAAAGAGTATGCCGAGATGGAGTGGCCGCTCGATATATTGACGGTAGTGGTATGGATCCTTTTCGGTCTGGCGCTGTTCGGTCTTATCGGAATGCGTCGTGAAAAGACCCTCTATATTTCTATGTGGTACTTCATCGCCTTCTTCCTCGGCGTCGCCATGCTCTATCTATTCAACAATATGGAAGTACCTACATACTTCGTGGCGGGAATGGGTAAATGGTACCACTCCGTATCGATGTACGCCGGAACGAACGACGCTCTCGTTCAGTGGTGGTACGGACACAACGCGGTCGCATTCGTCTTTACCGTGCCGATCGTCGCGATGATCTACTACTTCCTTCCCAAAGAGTCCGGTCAGCCTGTTTTCTCATACAAACTCTCGCTCCTTTCGTTCTGGGGTCTTATGTTCGTGTACCTCTGGGCGGGCGGACACCACCTGATCTACTCTACGGTTCCCGACTGGATGCAGACAATGGGGTCTATCTTCTCTGTCATCCTTATCCTCCCTTCATGGGGTTCGGCTATCAACATGCTGCTTACAATGAAGGGCGAGTGGAATCAGCTGAAAGAGTCTCCGCTGATCAAATTCATGATTCTGGCATCTACGTTCTACATGCTCTCTACACTCGAAGGACCGATTCAGGCCATCAAATCGGTAAACGCGCTTGCGCACTTTACAGACTGGATCGTGGGACACGTTCACGACGGTACTCTCGGCTGGGTCGCATTCATGATCATCGCCGCTACTCTGCATATGGCTCCGCGCTACTTCAAGCGTGAAATATACAGCAAAAAGCTTATGGAGATGCAGTTCTGGCTGCAGACTACTGGTATCGTTCTCTACTTCTCGAGCATGTGGATTGCGGGTATCACACAGGGTATGATGTGGCGTGCGGTCGACCAGTACGGTAACCTTGCATACTCTTTCATAGATACGGTCACTGTTCTGCACCCGTACTACACTATTCGTGCGATCGGCGGTCTGCTCTTTGTTATAGGTCTGTTTATGTGGGCCTACAACTTCGTTAAGACCATGCAAAGCGGCAGAGTTCTTGAAAAAGAGCCGGCATTCGCATCGCCTATGGGCGCGTAAGGAGGATAATGATGTTTCATTGGTTGGAAAAAAGACCGTTTTTCTTTGCGGTAGGAGTCTTTCTCGTTATCGCGTTTGCAGGATTGATTGAAATCGTACCGGACTTTGCCCAGGCTTCACGTCCGGTAGCGGGTACCAAGCCCTACACGGTGCTTGAGCTTGCCGGACGTCATGTCTATATCAAAGATAGCTGTAACGCCTGCCACTCCCAGCTGATACGTCCGTTCAAGTCGGAAACGGACCGATACGGTCCGTACAGCCTGAGCGGAGAGTATGCGTTCGACCGTCCGTTCCTCTGGGGCTCCAAGCGAACAGGTCCCGATCTTCATAGAGTCGGTGAGTATCGTACTACTGACTGGCATGAAAACCATATGTGGGAGCCGACATCCGTCGTTCCGGGATCGATCATGCCGGCATACAAGCATATGTTCAAACAGAATGCCGACCTGGAGACAGCTTATGCGGAGGCGCTGACTGTCAAAAAGGTCTTCAACGTTCCGTATGACCAGCCGGGCATGCCGAAGCTAGGCAGTTGGGAAGAGGCCAGAAAACAGGCTTTGGAAGATGCGAAAAAGATAGCGGGCGAGATGAAAAATCAGGACGTAAAAGATGCCGTCGCGCGCGGTGAGATTCCTGAGATAGTCGCTATTATCGCTTATCTCAACAGCCTGCACTAAACTGGATTCGGCATGGAAAACATTAGAGAATTGCAGGCTTATGCATACTTCTTCTTCACACTCTTTCTGGTTGTGGTGCTGTATGCGTACATTCTGCATCTCTACCGTGCAGAGAAGAAGGGTACACGTAACTACGAAAAGTACGGAAAACTGGCTCTGGACGATGAACTCGACTCCAAGCCTGTTGAACCTCAGGAAACGAAAGAGAACAAGGAGCAAAAATGAACTGGTTAAGTGACAACATAAACCTGCTCGCCCTGATCGCCGCAGTCGTTATCTTCACGCTGACTGTCTTGATCGCAGGTAAGTATGTCAAGCAGATGAAGACCGACAAGTCGACAGGCGAGCTTGCCGAAGAGAATTGGGACGGAATCGGTGAATATAAAAACGAGTTGCCCGCCGGATGGGCCTATTCATTTTTCGGTGTGATGATATGGGGCTTGTGGTATTTCACGGCCGGTTATCCGGTAAACGCATACTCGCAGATAGGTGAGTATAACGAAGAGGTCGCCACACATACACAGATGTTCGAGAGCAAGTGGGCCAATGCCGACAAACAGACACTTCAGGAGATGGGAGAGGGAATATTCCTTGTCCAGTGTGCACCGTGCCACGGAATTGCCGGAGACGGAATGGACGGTAAAGCCGCGGACCTGACTGTATGGGGTTCGGCGGCCGGAGTGCTCGATACGATTAAAAAGGGATCAAAAGGTCTCGGCTATCCGATGGGTGAAATGCCTGCGGGATTGCTAAGCGGAGACGCGGCGAAGAGAGTGGCCGCCTATGTAGCCAACGGCATGAAAGGTGCACAGCCGGCAGAGTTCGCAACATGTGCCGGATGTCACGGTGCCGACGGCAAGGGTATGGGCGGAATGGCCCCGGATCTTACAAAATACGGTACTCCCGATTTTGTTTCGGATGTTCTCGACAGAGGTAAAAAGGGTTATATCGGTACAATGGTCAGCTTCAAAGGGCGCCTTACACCGGTACAGGAAAAAGCTGTCGGAACATATATCCTCAGCCTTTCACGCGGCGAATAAGGAGTAAAAGATGGAAAAACAGGGAAGTGCATTCGGAATTCACGGTATTGCCGGTATGCTTATTGCTACGGTTCTGCTGCTGACTATACTAGCCGGCCTCGTAACGGCCGCCATAAAGACGCAGCAGGCGACGGCCCATCAATCTTATGAGATCGTCGATCCTCTATCCATTCAGATGGAGGGACCCAACCTCTCCAACGAGACGCATGTAATCGTTCACGGAGAGCCTGTAGGCGGAGATACGCTGCACAAATACAAGTTCGAGAAGTAAGACGGGCATAGATGACGCAGGCGGCAAAAGGTAGAAAGAGCGCCAAGGAGTACCTGAAGGGGTGGGTACCGTACCGATACAAGCGGTACTGGCTGTTCGGTATAGTGACGGCGGTGGCCCTTGTGCTGCCGTTCGTAAAGATAAACGGAAACCACTTCTTCCTTCTAAATTTCGACCATAAACAGCTCCATTTTCTGTTTGTGCGATTCGATATGCAGGAGCTCTACCTGATGCCGTTTCTGCTGATGCTCCTCTTTTTGGGGGTCTTCTTCA
>WGAW01000075.1 GCA_015494675.1 Hydrogenimonas sp.
GTGACCAACGTCTTCAAGGTGGTGCAGGATGCCGTCTCTTCCGTGCCGCCCGCATATCTGAACCTGCTCGATCTTAACGGAACCGACGCCAATATTACCGATATTTTCGAGGTTAAAGGGTCTCCTTACTGGAGCATAAACGCCACATACAACGCATCTTCGACGGCTTGGGAGTACAAGGGCAAAAACGGTGAGCTAAACGCTACGATTCTCATCGACCACACGCAGAATCCGCCTGTTCTCTCGGCCCAGATAAAAGTGGTGAACGACTCTACGAACCTCAAATACCAGAAGCTCAAAAGGCTTGTATCTCCGAACTCCACGTTCAACGGCACCTATACGGTAAACATCGATCTGCAGTAGACGCATGAGAAGAGCCGCTTTCACCCTTATCGAGCTGATATTCGTCATTCTTCTCATAGGGGTGCTCGGCGGCGTCGCTATTCCCAAATTTATAGGAATGCGCGACAACGCCAAAATAACCTCGGAACTCTCCACCGCCTCGTCGGTTCAGACGGCGATAGACACATGTCACGGAGAGTGGATAATAAACGAAGGCTCGTTTACCTGCGGTTTCGACATCGACCCTTCCGACCCCGCGCAGTTCGACGCCTCAACCGGATACCCGATCAAACTGGGCAGCAGCGACACCGCACCTTTCGACAAGATATTGAAAAACGGAAAAAACGTAAATTGGGTAAAAGGGGCCGACGGCCACTACAGGGGCCCCGCTTCCAACGGCGGAGTAAAGCCGGCGTCTCCCGACATTGCCGGCAAACCGGACGCAAACGACTACTGGGAGTACAACAGCACCTCCGGCACATTCACCCTGATCGACAACTGATACCCGGCCTTTCGTCCGACTCGCTCCCGCGGGTCTCGCTGCGGTGACGGCCGAATGCTTCGTTCCTTTTTATTCGGGTTTGGCATAAGAGGCCGCCGCGAAACGGAGATCCCCTATATCTGTGTCAACTTTCTGATAATCCAGAGTCCGAATGCCAGAATGAGTGTGCTTATCACCGCAACCGTGATCGTTCCCAGTTCGCTCTCCATCACATCCCCATCACTTCGGCCATGCTCCACATGGGCAGGAATATTCCGAGCGCCAGCACCAGTACGAACCCGGCTATAGCGGCTATCAGGATAGGTTCGATCATCGATGCGACGTTGTCGACTATGTGTTGGTACCTCTCCTGGTAGTAGTCGGTGACCTTCTGAAGCATCGTACCCAGCGCGCCGCCCTGCTCGCCCGCCTTTACCATCTGCACTATCATGTTCGCAAAGAGTCCGCTCTCTTCGAAGCCGCTGTAGAGCGGGCGCCCCTCCTCTATGGCCCTTTTTATCGTCTCGAGACGCATTTTCATATAGCTGTTCTCCACTACGCCTATGGCCGCATCGAGAGCATCGGTTATCGGAATGCCGGCATTTAGCAGAACGTTGAATATATAGACGAAGCGCCCCACCATCGCGTAGTGCGTCACCTTGCCTACGATATAGACTTTAAGCAGCAGACGGTCCGCTTCGAGCATTACATTTTCATTTTTTCCGTAGATGTACGAAAAAAGGAGGCTCAAAACGACTGCACCCGCTAGGATGAAGGGGCCGTATTCCGTCATCGCATGCTCCACCCAGATCAGAAGCTGTGTCGGGAAGGGCAGATCGGCCCCGCTTTCGGCGAATATCTCCTGAAACTGCGGAACGACCATAAGTATGACTACGACGAAAGCGATCATCATAGCGATGATCGTAAAGAGCGGGTATCGGGTAGCCCGCACCAGCTCACGCCTGTTGTGGCGGATCTGATCGAGTATCTCCGCCAGTTTTTTTATCGACTCCGATAGCGTTCCGGTCTGCTCGCCCAGATTGAACATGGAGAGCGAGATGCTGCCGAGCTGAACCCTGAAAGGCTTGAGCGCCTCGCTAAGGCCCATACCGCTCTCTATGTCCGAAAGTACCGAGCGCAGAATCTCTTTGAGCATCTCGTCGTCGGTGGAGCGTATCGCCTCTTCGAGGCACCTGTTTATCGGAAGTCCGGCATCGAGCATGACGGACATCTGCCTGAGTGTCGCTATGTATGGCTCCTGAGCCACCCTTTTGCGGCGCACCGGCGACCTGTTGGCTTCCAGCCGCTTCCGCAGTTTCAGCGAAAAGGGTTTCGAGACCTCCTTTACCGACAGCATGACGCCGAGGGTGCGCTGCCTGAACTCTGTTACCGCATCCATTTTCGACTGCGCCTCGAGTACGACCGATTCGCGCCTGTTCCCCTGCCTGTAATCGATTTTGAAGTATCTCATACTCAGCTCCGCGTCACCCTCAATACCTCTTCGAGGGTGGTGACCCCGGCAAGAACCTTTCTGACGCCGTCTTCGACCATCGGTCGGTACTGCCCGGATTCGAGCGCCGTTTTGGCTATCTCGAGCCTCGATGCCCCTTCGGAGATCTTCTGTGCAACCTCTTCGTTCACGCTCATTATCTCGACTATAAGCGTTCTGCCCATGTAGCCGGTCATCTCGCACTCAGGGCACCCCTTGCCCCGGTAAAAGATCGGATTTTCCGGCAGATACTTCTCTACCCTCTTTATCAGGTCGTGGTGGGGTCTGCTCTCGGTCTTGCAGTAGGGGCATATTTTACGCACAAGGCGCTGCGCCACCACGGCTATAAGGGCATCGGCTATCAGATATGGCTCCAGCCCCATCTGCACCATCCTGCTGACGGCGCTCGGGGCGTCGTTTGTATGCAGCGTCGAAAAGACTAGGTGACCGGTAAGCGACGCCTGGGCGGCCGCGGAGAGCGTCTCGAAGTCGCGGATCTCTCCGACCATTATGATGTCGGGGTCCTGCCTCAGAAAAGATTTCAGCGCCTTCGCGAATGTGAAGCCGATCTTTTCGTTTACCTGCACCTGCTGAATGAGGGGGAGCTGGTACTCTACGGGGTCCTCTATGGTCATCACCTTGTTTTCGATGCTTTTGATCTCGTTCAAAGCGGCATAGAGGGTCGTCGTCTTTCCGCTGCCGGTAGGGCCCGTGAGCAGAACTATGCCGTAGGGCTGGTGAATCACCTCGTGGAAGGTTTTTAGATTATCATCTTCGAACCCGAGCTCCGACATCTTCATCAGAACCTTCTGCTGGTCGAGAATACGCATCACGATAGACTCGCCGTGCAGGGTGGGGGTCGCCGAGAGCCTGAAGTCGTACTCTTTGCCGTCGACAACCAGCATAAACCTGCCGTCTTGAGACTTTCTGCGCTCGGAAATATCGAGGTTCCCGAGTATCTTTATGCGCGAAGCGAGTGCCGTATAGACCTCCAGATCGAAGACGAATGTCTCGTGAAGCACGCCGTCCACCCTGGCGCGCACCGATACTTCGTAGGCGTCCGGCTCTATGTGCAGGTCGCTGGCGTTGCGGATCACGGCATCTTTTATGATGAGCTTTATGAGCTTCAAAACGGCGCTCTCTTCACTCTCGTTTTTTATGCCGTGCTGTTTTATCTCGCGCTTCACTTCGGCCACGATAGACCTGGTGGAGTCTATGATCTCTATGCGCTGGAATATGTGCTGAATCTCGCCCTTCATCGCCAGAAAGAGCTTGATCGGCTTCGTTACCACACTCCTTTGAAGCACCTCGAGAGCGTCGTAGTTGAGCGGATCGGAGGTGGCTACGAATATGTACTCCTCATCCTCCCCAAACGGCACCGCCCATGCGTTTTTGAGAACCTGCAGCGGAAACTGCTCGAGCAGCTTCAGATCGAGCTCCACGCCGTAGAGATCCACAAACTCCAGCCTGAGCTGACTCGCGAGCTGCTCCGCTATCTCCCTTTCGGTCACGAAGCCCTCGTCTACCAGAATCTCGCCCAGCTTTTTGGTGTAGTCGCTCTCCTTCTGCTTCTTTAGGGCCTGCGCCAGTTCATCTTCGGTTATGAGACCCTTTTCGACCAGGATATCGCCCAGTCTTACACTCTGCCTTATCATTCCCTGCCCCATGTCATCAGCAAAGAGCGCGCTTTTGCCGAATCTTTATAGTCGAGAAAGAGCCTGAGTATCCGTTTTGCACGCTCCTCGCGCCCGAGCGCGTACTCCGACTGCGCGTAGATTATCCACGCCCTCTCGTCGTCACGGTCGAGAATGTTCGCTTTTCTGGCCCACAAAGAGGCTTTTTCGAAATCCCCGTCGTCGTAATATGTACGGGCTATTTTAAGAGCCAAAGAGTATCTGGGCGCATTTGCATACCGCTCGAGCAGCGCGTCGATATCTGCAACCTCCCTTATCTCCAGCACGACTTTCGGTTTGGTTTCGTTCTTCTCTGCCTGAGGTTCGGCTTCCGGTCCCAACAGTGCTCTGCGCGAATCTTCATTCATCTTCTCTTCCGGCTTCACAGACTCTTTTTTTATCTCTTTCGGTTCACTCTTTTCACTCTTTTGCAAAGCGGTACTCTTCTCTTTCAAAACCGTTTCGCCGCCGCTTTTTTCGATCTCTCTCTTCGACTCGGCCGACCTCGCGGTTTCCGGCTCCGCCTCTCTTTCGGCCGGTTTCACTCCGGCAGGCTCCGCATGGCCCGGTGCGGCCGTCACGGCAACGGTTTCTACCTCCCGTTTTTCGCCGCCGCTGCTTAAAAGAGGCCCTTCATAATGCGTCAGATAGGCCGCAACGCCTCCCGAAACAAGGAGCAGCGAAACCGCGGCGATCCGTCTGGCGACGACTCTTCTTCTTCTCGATCTGCACCTGCTAAGAAGCGATTCGAAGCGGCTATTCATCTATCAGCTCCAGATCGAGTGCGGCCATATCGATGGTGCAGCCGTTCGGTTCGGCATACTTTGCGAGCCCTTCGCTCTTTGCGTAATCCATAATTTCGAAGAGGGTCTGCACCATCCGCTTGAGTGTCCTGAAGTTCCCTCCGGTGTAGCGGTATATGCGTTTGAAGTGCTTCGGCCCGAACAGGCTGGAAACCTCATCCAGCCCGTTCTCTCTCAGCCTCCCCTCAACATAGCGCCGCACCTCGTCGGCCGAGAGGGTGCCTATCTCGA
>WGAW01000076.1 GCA_015494675.1 Hydrogenimonas sp.
GCCCTAAAATACGCCGTATCGCGCTGCGATCTTCTGATAGGCGCAGATACGGGCCCAAGCCATATGGCCTGGGCCATGAACCGCCCTTCGGTGCTTCTTTTCGGCTCGACCCCAAAGTCGATGATGATGGAGACCCCCAAAAACATAGCCGTAACATCCGGAGCGAAGGTGCATCCGTGCCGCTTCGACAAGAGCGACCGCTCCATCGCAAAGATCGAACCCGAACGCGTAGCCGAAGAGGCGAGGAAGCTGCTTGCATGAGAGACAGAATCTACCTTACCCTCTTCAATCTCTTCAGATGGGTGGTGATACACACGCCGCAAAAGATAAAATCTCCCTTCATAAAGGCTCTTGCCCGGCTCATATATCTGATCGACAGAAAACACCGGCGCATAGCGAGAGTCAACCTCGACCTCGCATTCGGCGACACGATGAGCGACGAAGAGAAGGAGAGAATCATAAAAAAGACATACGAAAACCTCCTCTTCAACCTCGCCGATTTCGTGCAGAACCAGGGGATCGACAAAAAGAGCCTGCTCGAGAAGGTGGAGTTCAAAAACCCAGAAATCGTCGAGTCGGCAATGAACTCGGGCAGACCCATCGTTTTCATAACCGCCCACTACGGCAACTGGGAGCTTCTGCCGCTGGCCACAGCCGCCAGATTCGGCCCCCTCACCGGCGTGGGCCGACCGCTCGATTCGAAAGTGATGGATGAGATTCTAAGTGCGAACAGAGAGCAGTTCGATATAAAGGTGGTGCAGAAGAAAGGGGCGATGAGAGAGCTCATGAAGGCGCTGAAGCAGGGTCGCTCGGTCGGACTTCTGGTAGATCAGAACACGGCCGAAAACGAAGGGCTTCTAATCTCTTTTTTCGGTAAAGAGGCGCGCCATACACCGGCGGCGGCTCTGCTGGCTATGCGAACAAATGCTATCATCATCCCCGCTTTCATAACGACCAAAGATCACAGACGATACCAAATAGAGTACTATCAGCCCCTGGAGATGCAAAAAGAGGGGACCAAAGAGGAGCGCATACTACATAACGTGCAGGCGCAGGCCGACATCACGGAGCAGGCGATACGCAAAAAACCGGATGAGTGGTTCTGGCTCCACAAGCGGTGGAAAAACCGTTATGAACATCTATATGACGGAAGAGAAAATGACGATAGGTAGATTCAAAGTACCGCAAAGAGAGAGGCTAGATTTATGGATCAACTACCTCATCGTGGCTCTCGGATTTACACTCCCCATATCGATTGCCGTAAACAATATTCTTCTGGTGCTCATCCTAATTTTATGGCTTGCGGCCGGGGATTTCAAGGAGAGATGGCGCAAAATAAAGAGCAACCCGGCAGCCATCGCCGTTATGATCTTTTTCGTCTTTCACTTCGTGGCCCTCATATACAGTAGCGATCCCGAAACCGGCCTCAAAAAGATCATAACGAGAGAGCAGCTTCTTCTTTTTATGCCCATCTTCATATCCGTAATCAGACCGGAGTTCATAAAAAAGGCTCTCAGCGCATTTCTGCTCGCCGTCATGATCTCGGAGGTGCTCTCGTACGGAATGTATTTCAACCTCATCCACATCCCGTGGCACAACTACTCGATGGAGCCCTACCCTACACCGTTTGTCAGCCACCTCTCCTACTCGCCTATGGTCGCGTTTGCCGTGATACTTCTGATTCACCGCATCATCTACGGCGACGAGAGCCGCCGGGAGAAGATCGTATACCTCTTTTTCATGATCACCATGTCTTTGAATATCTTCATAAGCGGCGGCCGTGCCGGGCAGGTAGGGTTCATCGTAATTCTTCTCTTTTATGTCGCCTACCAGTTCAGAAAAGAGTTCAAGAAGATGGCGACTCTTCTGGCCGTCAGCGTTGCCGCGATCGTGCTGGTATTTTTTATAAACAGACCGTTTCACGACAGGATGATGCTCGCTTACCACAATGTCGCAAATTTCAAAGCCAACCCGCACACCTCGGTAGGGCTCAGGATCAACTTCACGCTAAACTCCTGGGAGCTCTTCAAAGAGCGTCCGCTTCTGGGTTTTGGAACCGGGGCTTTCGAAAAGGAGTATGAGCGCATAAACCGAAAGCTCACTCCGAAAGTTCGCGCCACATCACAGCCGCACAACTTCTATATGCTGACACTCGTTCAGTTCGGACTCGTCGGGCTTGCACTTTTGCTCTACATATTCTACTCACTCTATAAAATTGCCCGAAAAACTGAAGACTCCTACCGCGGCGTGCGCTACTCGTTCCTGGTGCTCTATCTGACGATAATGCTCAGCGACTCCTATCTGCTGGGCCACTATACGACACTCTTCTTCGTCTATATCGCCGCACTGCTTTTTAGCTCAAAGGTAGAAGATGTATAGGAAAATTCTCATCATCGTGCAGCGCTCCAACGGCGACGTATTTCTGTCGACCCCGCTCATAGAGACGCTGCATAAAAGATATGAGAATGCGAAGATCGACATGCTCGTAAACCGCGACACCCTCGCCATAGCGAAGACACTGCCGCACATAGATGCCATCCATACCTACGAC
>WGAW01000077.1 GCA_015494675.1 Hydrogenimonas sp.
CTCGTGCATCGCATAGAGTATTCGCCGGTGCACCGGCTTCAGGCCGTCTCTGGCATCGGGGAGCGCACGCCCTATGATTACGCTCATAGAGTAGTCGAGATAGCTTCCCTTGATGCTATCTTCTATCGATATCTCCTGAATATCTTCGTTTTCCTTGAACAGATCGGACATTCAAAACCTTTTGCTTTGAAAATTTTAAGATAGATTCTATCTAAAAGTAGCTTAATTTTCGTATCGTAATCTCTTTATATATATGTATACAGACCGGTATGGCCCGCTATGCATGAAAAAAGTTTTCTGTGCCTATTTTTTAAGCAGTAGAGATCTATCTTCTGGTACATATAATTTGTATACTTTGCGTATAAATTTACCAAAGGAGATCTTATGAAGAAGTGGTTACTCGCACTCTCACTGCTTCCGGCGATGGCATTCGCCGAAGATACGCTAAATAGCGGCGATACGGCATGGATGCTGGTCGCGACGGCATTCGTCATGCTGATGACGCCTGCAGGCCTTGCACTCTTTTACGGCGGCCTTACACGCAGCAAAAACGTACTAAACACGATGGGCATGAGCCTTGCGGCATACGCCGTGGGAACACTGGTGTGGGTTGTAATAGGCTACTCCATAGCGTTCGGAGACGGCGACCTTATAGGTACGGGTAAAGTTATGCTTTCGGGTATCGGCTCCGACACCATCAGCGGATCGATCCCGGAACTGCTTTTCGTCGCATTCCAGGGAACCTTCGCGGCGATTACCGTCGCGATCGCGAGCGGTTCCATGATAGAGAGAGTCAAGTTTTCCACATTCGTGGTATTCGCGGCTCTCTGGGTGGTAGCGGTCTACGCTCCCATCACCCACTGGGCCTGGGGCGGCGGAGAGACACTTAACTTCGGAGAGATAGACTTCGCGGGCGGTACTGTCGTGCATATCAACGCCGGTGTGGCCGGGTTTGTCGTAGCGATGATTCTGGGACGCAGAAAAGATTATGAAAAAGCGGCCATAAAGCCCTTCTCTCCGATTCTCGTCGTTTTGGGTGCGATGCTGCTTTGGTTCGGATGGTTCGGTTTCAACGCCGGTTCTGAAGTTGCAGCCGACGGAACCGCGGCTTCGGCATTCCTCGTTACCAACGTGGCGGCTTCGCTCGGTGTCATCGGCTGGGTTCTCGGTGAGTGGCTGATCTTCAAGAAGCCTACACTCGTGGGCGGCGCTTCAGGTGCCGTTGCGGGTCTTGTGGCGATTACACCGGCTTCCGGTACGGCGGGTGTCGGCGGAGCGATCATCATCGGTCTTGTAGGCGGATTCCTCGGATTCCTGGCCGTCTCTAAAATAAAGAAGATGTTCAAGGTCGACGACTCTCTGGACGCCTTCTGGGTACACGGTCTTGTAGGAATATGGGGCTCCATCGCGACCGCCCTCTTTATCGCCGACTATGCGATGCCCGAAAACTACAGCCTCGGAAGCCAGCTTGTAAGCCAGCTGATGGCTGTGGGCCTCACCATCGTATACAGCGCTATCGTCACGGCCATAGTCTACTTTATAGCGGCTGCGGTTACCGGCGGCGGACGTGTCGATGAAGAGACCGAAACCATGGGTCTTGACGAATCCGTTCACGGTGAGCGTGCACTCAATCTGTAATCGGATATAAACAGGAGTATGCCGGCCTTCGTGCCGGCGGCACATATCGTACAATCTTAGCAGGAGCAGCAGATGAAAAAGATAGAAGCGGTAATCAAGCCGTTCAAACTCGAAGATGTGAAAGATGCACTGGCGGAAGCCGGAATTACAGGGATGACAGTAACCGAAGTGAAGGGTTACGGTCGTCAGCAGGGGCACAGCGAACTCTATCGCGGGGCCGAATATGTGGTGGACTTTCTGCCCAAAGTCAAGCTGGAGGTAGTGGTTTCGGAAGATGATGCCGAGACGGTTGTCGAAAAGATCTCGGAAGCGGCCCGTACCGGCAAAATAGGTGACGGAAAGATATTCGTAACATCTATCGACAAGGTCGTAAGGATCCGTACCGGAGAGACCGATCGCGAAGCCCTGTAACAGTCGCTTTCAACATCGGGCCGCACGGCTTGCGGCCTGAGTGCTGATTAAATTTTAAACATAAAAACCCCTCAAAACTCCTTTAGTATACAAGAAACTGTATAAAATCTAATCAATTAATCTGTTTGAAATCTTTGGCCCCCATTCTATAATGACGCTTTAAACCGCAGTGTGCGGTGAGTACCGTTTTACTCGGACATCTTATCTAAAAGGAGTAGTTATGGCGATAGGAGAGTTTTCCTATATCGTAGATACCCTTTTCCTGCTCTTCGCGATGACCCTGATCATCTTTATGGTTCCGGGTTTCGCGATGCTGGAGGCGGGTATCGTACGTACAAAGAATGTGAGTGCCGTTTTGACGGTCAATACAATGATATACGCCGTGGCATCGATGGCTTTTCTGCTTGTGGGGTATCAGCTCGCCTTCGGTACATGGGAGAACGACAGTGTCAGCAAATGGGCCGCTTTTCTGTTTCAGATGGCGTTTGTAGGGAAGACCGTCAATATCATGAGCGGAGGTGTTAGCGAGAGGACGCGAATAATTCCTCTTATGATCTTTACCGTTTTGATGGCGGCCGTTATATACCCGCTCGTCGTCAACTGGACCTGGGGCGCAAACATGCTCGAGGGCACTTTCCTCGACATAAGCGCCATGCACGATCTGGCCGGTTCGACCGTTATCCACTCCACCGGCGCGTGGGCCCTGCTGGCCGCGATTCTGGTGATAGGTCCGCGCAGGGGGCGCTATGTGGATGGAAAGGTGAAGGTGATCCCGGCTTCCAACATTCCGCTCGTTACGCTTGGAGCGATGATACTCTGGATAGGATGGTTCGGGTTTAACGGGGGGTCCGTAGGATCCATCGCATCCAAAGAGAATGCCGATCTGGTGGCGCTTACCGTAATGAATACCAATACCGCCGGGCTGGCAGGGGCTATAGTCGCGGCTCTTATCGTCTATATCCAGTATAAAAAGTTCGATATTACGATGATCCTCAACGGCGCTCTCGGCGGTCTTGTGGCGATTACGGCCGGAGCGGATCTTTTCGATATATATACACCGATACTCATAGGCGTCATAGGCGGCGCGTTGGTGGTTTTCGCCGTACCGTTGTTCGACCGCTTCAGGCTCGACGATCCGGTCGGAGCGCTATCGGTGCACCTTGTAAACGGTGTATGGGGAACTCTTGCGGTCGGAATTTTCGCCGAAGATGTCTCTTTTTTCGCACAGCTTAAGGGTGTCTTGGTGGTCGGAGTGTTCGCGTTTGTGGTATCATACATTGCACTCTTTGCGATAGACAGGGTGGTCCGTTTCAGGGCTAGCGACGATGAGCAGATGGAGGGCATAGACGTCAGCGAGTGCGGTGTGGAGGCCTACCCTGAATTCAAGCGCGCGTTTTGACGTTACTGATTTTACACAGAATGCGTAAAATCATCTCGAAATCTTGGATTTCGAAGCTTTAGGGGGTTGTAGGGCCGCTAGGCCCTGCCAAATTGCGGGCTTTGCCCGGAATTTGCGTAACATCTGTGACGTAATTTAAAATCAACAAAGAGAGAGGTCCATGAAAAAGATCGAAGCCATTATCAAACCGTTCAAGATAGAAGAGGTGAAAGATGCGCTGGCGGAAGCCGGAATTACCGGAATGACCGTTAGCGAAGTGAAGGGTTACGGACGCCAGGCCGGGCATACCGAGCTCTATCGGGGGGCGGAGTATGTTGTAGACTTCATACCGAAGATCAAGATAGAGGTGGTCGTTAGGGCCGAAGATGTGGATGCCGTGGTTGAGAAGATTACCGAAGCCGCAAGAACCGGCAAGATAGGCGACGGAAAGATCTTCGTAAGCGATATAGAGAGAGTAGTCCGTATTCGTACCGGAGAAGAGAACGAAGAGGCGATATAGCGCTTCAAGAACGGGAGAGGGCGCTCCCCTCTCCTACTTTTCGCTCTCCAGCTCCTCTATGAACTCCTCTTCGATCCTTTTGTTCTTCTTCCTGTAGTAGTAGAAGACCCCGATGACCGTTATTATAATAGCGCCGATGAGATAGTGCAGAACCTCTTTGATCTGCTCTTCGTGCTCGCCGAAGATATAGCCAAGAGATAGCAGAACGGCACACCAAAGACCAGCACCCAAAAATGTGTATATGCTGAAGGCAAGCAGCGGCATTCTGCCTATGCCGGCAGGCAGGGAGATATACTGCCTGATTCCGGGAAGCAGGCGCCCCCAGAAGGTGCTGGCGGGTCCGTATTTGGCGAAGAAGGCTTCGGTTTTGTCGACCGTTTCCGGTTTTATAAAAATATATTTTCCATACTTGATCAAAAATGCCCGCCCGAGTCTGTGGCCGAGTATATAGTTAAAGAGTGCGCCGGCCAAAGAGCCGCCGGCTCCGGCCAAAAATGCGACCGTCAGGCTCATCTCGCCCCTGCTCGCCAGGTACCCTGCCGGGATCATCGCCACCTCACTCGGGAAGGGGAAAAAGGAGCTCTCGAGAAACATCATTATAAAGATGCCGGCATAGCCCATAGCTCCGACACTCTCTACGATCCAGTCGATTATTTCGTGCATAGTTTCGCCTTGGGTAAGGTGGCTTGATAAAAGTAAACGATATAATACAATAATTTTCGCGAAAACAGGGTTGCTTAAAAAGGTAAAAAAATGGTAATTTCGATAAACGATCCACTCGATATGCATCTTCATCTGCGTGACGAAACGATGCTCGATATAGTCGCTCCGTTGAGTGCCGAAACTTTCAGCGGCGCACTCGTGATGCCCAATCTGGTACCTCCGGTCACTACGAAAGATGCTCTGCTCTCCTACAGGGAGAGAGTTTTGAAAGCGGCGGAAGAGAGCAGGTTTGAGCCATACATGACACTCTTTTTCAGATCGGACTACACTCCGGAGTTTCTGGAGTCGGTCAAAGAGGATATTCTGGCCGTAAAGCTCTACCCTGCCGGAATTACAACAAACTCGGAAGGGGGTGTGAGCGGGTTCGACCTGCTCGAGCTGGCTCCCGCTCTGAACGCTATGAGCGACCTGGGCATTCCGCTCTGCGTGCATGGAGAGACCGGAGGTTTCGTAATGGACAGGGAGGCGGAGTTCATACCGATTTATGAGAAGCTGGCGCGCAACTTTCCGGACCTCAAGATAGTTATGGAGCATATAACCACAAAAGATGCCGTAGAGGCGCTCGGTAGGTTTGAGAACCTCTATGCGACGATTACGCTGCACCATCTATTTATAACTCTCGACGATGTAGCCGGCGGGCTGCTGCAGCCGCATCTTTTCTGCAAACCGATCGCCAAGAGACCGGAGGATAGGAGGGCCCTGCTCGATGCCGCTTTGAGCGCAAACCCGAAAGTGATGTTCGGTTCCGATTCGGCTCCCCATCCGAGAGAGGCGAAGGAGGCTCCAGGGTGTGCCGCCGGGGTTTTTACAGCACCCATAGCCCTACAGGCGCTTGCACAGCTTTTCGACAATCATGGAGCGCTGGAGAATCTGCAGGCATTCGTAAGCGACAACGCCAAGAGCATATACGGCATCAACCCGCCGGAAAAAGAGGTGGTACTCGAAAAGAGCCCATATCTTGTGCCCGAAATATATGAAGGGACGGTAGTACCGATGTTCGCGGGCCAGAGCCTTGAGTGGAGAGTGGTGAGTGCGGGTTAGGGTCCTTCTGCTGGAAGATGACAGACTTTTCGGTGAGACTCTGGTAGATTTTCTGGAGGACGAAGGGTACGATGTGCTGCATTGCATCGGGGCCAAAGAGGCGATAGAGGCGACCTACGAGCAGAAGTTCGATCTCTATCTGCTCGATGTGAACGTGCCCGATATGAACGGCTTCGAGCTTCTGAAGCAGCTAAGAGAGAGCGGCGACGAGACGCCGGCCATATATATTACCTCCGCGCGCGACAAAGAGGCGCTTGCCGAGGGTTTCGGCAGCGGTGCCGACGACTACATGAAAAAGCCGATCGATCTCGATGAGCTACTGCTTAGAATGGAGGCGCAGCTCAGGCGCCTGCATACCCCCAAAAAGGTGGAGGTCGGCGATTTTCTTTTCGATACGGAGAGGCTAGTGCTCTACAGGGGTGACGAAGCGGTTCAACTGCCCAAAAAACTTGCCGAACTGCTCGCACTCTTTTTGAGAAACCGCGGAGAGGTTATCGGTACCGAGGAGATACTGCGGGAGCTCTACGGTGACGACTCACCCGGAACGGGACCCCTTCGGGTCTACATAAACAAGCTGAAACAGCTCTTCGGCAAGGATTCCATAATCAATATAAGGGGAGTGGGTTACAGCTTTGAAGCGTAAACAGATTGCGAAAGTTCTGATCTTCTATGTCGTATCGTTCGCCGCAATGGCCGGACTCGGCTGGACCGTCTTTGAAACTTTCGGCTACTCGAACCGCAATTTTCTCATCGTTGTCGCAATGCTTCTGCCCCTCTCTCTACTCTTTGGATATATTCTATCCAAGGTTGCGCTGGAGCCGCTCTTTGTCACCAACGATCTGCTCGAGAGGCTTCTTAAAGATACGCTGCACGAGCTAAATATCCCTCTATCGACTATATTCGCGAACGTATCGATGCTAAAACGCTCCGAAAAAGACCCCAAAAGAGTCACGAGACTTCAAAGAATCGAAAAGGCGGGAGAGAATCTGAGCGAACTGTATGAAGATCTCGACTACTTCATAAAAAAGGAGATCGGCGGTGTGGAGCGAGAGCGTTTCGATCTGGGCGAGGTGGTAGAGCGCAGCATTGCCAAAATGGAGGAGATGGCGGAGGGAATTTCGATACAATATAGACCTCTGAAGAGGGTTGTCGTCGCCGACAGACGCGGCTGCCAGAAGGCTGTAGACAACCTTTTGGGAAATGCCGTAAAGTACAACCGGCCCGGCGGGAGAGTCGAGATTTACGATGAAGAGGGGTGGCTGGTCATTAAAGATACGGGAATAGGAATGGACGAGACGACGCTGTTTCATATCTTCGACCGTTACTACCAGAGCGATCTGAGCGCATCGGGGTACGGTATAGGACTGCATATCGTCAAGACTTTTTGCGACGAGCACGCGATAGAGATAAAGATAGATTCTAAAAAGGGTGAAGGGAGCACCTTCCGCCTGAATTTCGCAGCTGTGGGAGAGAGAGATTGAACGACTGGCTTTTTAACACTGTAGACTACATTTTCATAGGGGCTCTTGGGTTGCTGAGTGTCATAGCGCTCTGGCTTGTGCTGGAGCGATACTTTTTCTACAGGCATGTAGACCTGAAGAGCTTTTCGCATAAAGAGGAGCTCGAGATCGCACTGGGCGAAAACCTCACGATGATCGCTTCCATCGGTTCCAACGCACCTTTTATAGGTTTGCTCGGAACGGTCGTGGGGATAATGGTGACATTCGTAACGATAGGCCAGAGCGGCCTTGTCGAGACGAAGGAGATAATGGTCGGGCTGGCCCTGGCGCTTAAGACGACTGCCGGCGGGATATTGGTGGCGATTCCGACGATCTGGTTTTACAATCTTCTGATCAGGCGCGCCGAGATTCTTACGGCGAAGTGGGAGATTCTGCAGAAACAGAAAGAGAGCGAAAGAGAGTGAGGGTCAAAAAGTTCGATCAGATAAACGTTCTGCCTTTTATCGACATAATGCTGGTTCTTCTGGTCGTCGTACTCACAACCGCCTCGTTCGTGGCTAAAGGTACGATTCCCGTAGAGCTTCCGGAAGCTTCGAGCAAAAAGGCGCCGACGCAGAAGATGAGGAGTATAGTCATCAAAAGCGACGGAAAGATCTATTTCGAAGATAAGAGGGTAGAAAAGGGTGAGTTGAAGCGGATTCTGTCGAAGCTGAATCCTAAAGAGGACGCGATACTGATCAAAAGCGATGCAAAGAGTAGGTTTCAGAATTTCGTTATGGTTATAGATATGCTCAAATCGCACGGCTTCAAAAAGGTCAGTATCGAGACGAAACAGTGAGGCGAAAATGATTTTACCGAAAAATAGCGACGCTTACGAAAGTCTGCTCAGAGAGAGGGAGAGGCTTGAGCCTCTTCGGCCGTTCATAGAGGATTACAAAGAGGTGTTTGTATCCCATTTCCTGAAAGAGATAAGAAAAGAGATCGGCTCTTCGAGGATAAGAGAGCGTTTTTTAAAGGAGAATATAGAGGAGTTCTACGACTCTCTTTTCGACTTCAAAACAGCGGCAGTAAAGAGTGTGACGGAGAGATTCCTGCAGATAAAAAACCGGGGAATCGCACCGCTGCTTCTACTCCAGAAGCTGCTGACCTCTTTTGTTTTGAGGCTTGTAAGCGACTATTCGGACGATAGGGAGCTTTTCGGTTACATCAAGCTGCTTTCCTCCTATTTCGACGATGTTTTGGAGTATATGAAGTCTCTTCTGCAGATCGATATGGAGCGCGATTTCGCGACGAGAGTCGCATTGAGAGGTGATGAGCTTGAAAAGTGGTTGTCGGACGGAAAGAGCGTAAGGCTGCTTAACGTCTACAAGGGTATACCTGTCGTATACGATGCGACGGTAAGACGCAGTTCGAAAGGTTCGGTGGTTCTGCAGATGCCGTACGAAAAGGGACTGCTCGCCGAGCGTGAGGGAAGGGTCGTCTGTTTCGACAGGAGAATGGAGCCGTTTGCGATAGAGATGAAGATAGATCGAATCGTCTATGATAAGAAGTTCGCCCTGATCGAGGTCGACACTCCCGCATGGATCGACAGCATAGCACAGAGAAGAAAGCGCGTGAGGGTGGCTTTGGGTACCCCTTTGAAGGCGAGAATAAACGCCCTGGGAAGGCAGTTTGACGTAGATGTCGTAGATCTCTCGGGTAAAGGTGTCTGCCTACAGACTGATGTCGGCTACGGGCTGCCGCTTTACGAGCAGGTGGAGGTGACACTTCCGATACCGCAGGATGACGGAAGTGTCAGAAATATAGTGATGAGAGGAACCCTCCAGTACATATCGAAACTCGGTGATACAAAGCGGCGCTACCATATTTTCCTGCATGCAAATCCCAAAAAAGAGGAGATACTTTCAGCATTTGTAGCCAAACGCGAACTCTCTTTGATGAAAGAGATAAAGAGTATCGCGGGCAGAAGAGGGGGAGTTAAATGAAAAAACTCTATTCAACGCTTATGTTTATAGCGCTTTTCATCTGCGTCGCGGCCGCCGAAGAGAGGAGCTGCAGCGGGTGTGATGCCGGAAAGCTTATGCTTCAGTGCGACTACTACGTTGTAAAAAGAGAGGATCTGAGCAAAACCGACTTCTGCAGAGAGTATGCCGATGCTGTCGATAGCGACGGAGCCCATGCGAAAGCCGCACGATACTATCTGCTCGGTAGAGAGCCGCAAAAAGCGCTCCGTGCGGCACTTCAGGCGATTGACGAGGGGCAGATCTACGCCGCGCAGTACGCCGCGGAGGCGTCGCTGATCTTCGACGAGTTAAAAGCGGCGAAACTATATATGAAGATGTTGAAAGAGAAAAGTGTCGACCTTAAGGGGATGAAAAAAGATCTCGAGCTACTCGGGAAGATCTATCCCGATACCGATTTCGGTACCCTCTTGCCGGACGGATAGAGGGAACTAAAGGGCGACCCGCCGCCGTATATCTGCCCGAATGCGGGTATACTGCGCCGGTCGTGTAACATACGTTTATACTTTTTTTCCGAAATACACAATCGTTACACAATGGTTGGTGTATAATATCGACCACATTAAAACAAAGGATGAGTTATGGGAAAGATGACCCGTTGTAAAGCTATTGTCATGATTGCAGGTGCGATGATATTCGCGAGTACGGGAGCGGTTGCCGCCATGCAGTGTGCACCCGGCAAGTGCGGCGCCTCCATGAAGATGGAGATGAAGAAGAGCGGACCTATGAGCGAAGAGTCTCCCGCCAAGTGCGGCGACGGCATGAAAGAGAAGATGAAGGGCAAGATGCCGTGCGGTTGTGAAAAGAAGAAGTGCGACTGCGAAAAGAAGGCTCAGATGAAAGGCAAATGTGCAGACGGAAAGTGCGCCCAGGGTAAATGCGGTGAAGGTATGAAAGAGAAGATGAAGGAGAAGATGAAAGGCGAAATGGAGGGTAAATGCGCCGCCGGTAAATGCGGAGGAAAGTAACCGTTTGAAGGTCCGAAGACTCTTCGGGCCCCGATTGAGTTTGGTGCAAGCCCCGATTGGTTATAATCTTATACCGAGATAAAAAAGGCGGGGCCCGAGAGAAGTGCAGACGGAGGCGATAAACGAACTTTTAAACGACAAAAAGAGGCTGCTTACCGATATCTATTTCGAACTGCAGCGGATTTTCGAAGAGAGATACGGCCCCGATACGGTCGTTCTTATGGAGGTCGGCACATTCTTCGAAGTCTACGAAGTAAACAACGACGAGATGAAGATCGGCAAAGCCAAAGAGGTGGCCGAGCTTCTAAATATTCAGCTTACGCGAAAAAACAAGACCATTCTCGAAAACTCCGTAGCCAATCCGCTTATGGCGGGAGTCCCCACCGTTTCGATAGACCGCTACCTTTCGCGACTGGTGCAAAGCGGAAAATATACGGTAGTGATGGTGCGCCAAAAAGGAGCCCCTCCGAAAGTTAAACGCTACATAGGAAACATCCTCTCGCCCGGTACGAACTTCGACTACCTGGCCGAACCTACCGAAAACTACATCGTCTCTCTGATAGTAGACATAAACCGCGGAATCTACTCGTGCGGATACAGCGCCATAGATGTCAGCACCGGTAAGACTTTTTTGAACGAGGTCCACGGTACGCGTGAAGATAAGACCTTCGCCCTCGACGAGATATTCAATCAGCTTCAGAGCTACAGCACTTCAGAGCTTCTTTTGACCCTGAGCGACGACTCAATCGACGAGGAGTGGATAGTACGCTATCTCGAGATAGAGGGGCATATAAGATGCACACCGGGGCGCACTCGCCACAAGATCGCGTATCAAAACGAGCTTTTTGCCAATGTCTACGGCATAAGGTCGTTTCTAAGCCCCATAGAGTACCTCGATCTGGAGAGATACCCATACGCCTCGGAGTCGCTCTCTCTGCTTATAGACTTTATAATAGAGCACGACGCTTCGCTTATAGAGAAGATGAACCGTCCTACGTTCCTGGGCGGGCGGCACTTCGTATATCTGGGAAACAACGCACTCGAGCAGCTGAACATAACGAGCCGTGACCCCGACGAGATGACGCTGCTCAAACTCATAGACCTCACATCCACAGCGATAGGCAAGAGGCTTTTTAAAGAGCGTCTTCTGAACCCGATATGCGATGCGAAAGAGCTCAAAAGACGCTACGATCTGGCCGAAAAGGTGATGGAGCATACACAGAACTTCTCGAATACGCTCAAGGAGATTTACGATCTGGAGCGTATTTTGCGCCGCATAAAGCTCGGCAAGCTCCACCCGTTCGAGATAGTCTACCTCTTTGACTCCCTGAAGGCGCTCGAGCAGCTTGTCTGGGAGGC
>WGAW01000078.1 GCA_015494675.1 Hydrogenimonas sp.
ATCGTAGCCTCGCTGCCGTGGGACGAGAACAACACCGTCTACAGTGACGTACTGGGCACCGACTCGACACGGCCGGCCTACTTTTGCGACGCGACAACCGGCTTTTACAGGGTAGGCGGATTCAGAGGCGGGCGAAACTGCATAGAGGATTTGGGGGCGGCGAAAGCGTCCCCGATCGGTAGGGAGGACTCACTCTATAACGATCTGGACGACTACGACGGATACAGCGTGACCACCGCAACCCCAAGCGGGTCCAAATATCTCCTGAGCGTCAAAGTGAGATACCTTGCCGACCCGCCCCCGGGAGGGGTGGTGGACTTCTCTACGCTTCCCGCGGTTTCGACAAGTTCAAACATAAAAGAGGTAAACGTAACCGTTACCAACGCGGCGGGAAGGGTGAAGAGCCCGTTTGTATCTTCAGTTTACTACGAAAGCGTGAACATAGGGCAGATCGGCATCAAAAGGAGGGCATGGAGATGAGGCGCGCTTTTACGCTCATAGAGATAGTCGTCGTCATCTCCGTCTCCGGAATTTTGGCGGTGGGAGCCTTCAAGGCGCTCAGCGCGCTATATGTTAGGAGCGCAAAGGCGCGTGCGGTTACGGAGCTTTCGCTGAATACGCAGTCCGCCCTCGATCAGTTGAGTACGGTTCTGTACGCGAGGGTGCCCGGAAGCGTCATAGGGTATAACCCGGCCGACGGAAGCTACGCGCCTTTGGAGAGTCTCGCTTCGCCGAAACCGGTGCTCGAATGGATAGGCAGCGCACAGGAGAGCCTAAAGAGGCGCGACTTCAGCGGGTTTGTGGATATGAACGCAAGCGATCCGGCCGCGAACGTCGTAGTCTCCCCGGATAGTGACGGCACGAAGGTCAATGCTACGCTCAAACAGAAGTTCGGCACGACGGCAGACTTTTTTAGTAACGATCTGGTTAGGCTCGTCTTTGCCGGCAGTTACGATAGGGGAGCAACGGAGGGCGCCTCTTTCAACGCTCTCTTCGGCTGGCACGGCGGCGGCGCGGAGAGGATCTACGCCGTATCGATGAGCGGTGACGGCAATATCAGCCTCAGCGCCGATCCGCCCTATATCTACGAAAAGTACTACCTGGCCGACACCGCCTACGCGGCGGCCAGGGGTGCGGATGTGAATCTGAGCGCGTCTTGCGTAACCTCCCTGGGCGTACCCGTATCTGCCGACTCCCTGCTTCTCTTTTACGACTACAGGCCCTGGAAGGGGGAGACCTTCTGCGCAGACTCCGGCGGCACCCCTTCGGGAAAAGTTACGCTTCTTGCCGACGATGTATCGGGCTTCAGGGTGCAAAGCGTAAACGGAATAATCAGGCTCGCCATAGATAGTGTGCGAAAGATAAGAGGCTCTACCCCCGTGCGGATATCGAAGCAGAAGGCGGTTTTCTGATGGCGGCAAGAAGAGGCTTCGGGCTGTGGCAGGCGATAGCGCTCATATTGATAGTCGGCGTAGTGATGAGTGTGGCGATGAGATATGCCCGGATCGCGGCCGTGCATACCGCCGACAGCTACACCAAGGAGCAGGCGGAACTCTTTTTAAGAAGTGCCATGGAGACCGCCCTGCTTCAGATAAGCACCCACGACAGAAGCGGCGGCTGCCTATCGAGCGTGAAAGTGGTCTCCAGAGACGGGAAGTTCATAGCCGATATAAACATCACGAGATACTATCTGCTCGAAGGTAGCTCAGACCTCGCACTCTGCGGGAGTCTCGGCTACCCGATAAAGAGCTCCGAGTCGCACGGCATGGTTATGATGGAGGCGATTGTAAGAAGCGATCCTTCGAAGGCAAAGATCGTGCACCCTGTAAGAATCCTCAAAAGGAGCATACAGCGGCCATGAGAAGGGGTTTTACACTTATAGAGCTGATATTCGTGATCCTGCTGATCGGCATACTGGGCGGTATAGGCATCTCGCTCTACCGGCCCGACAGGGGGCTGGCCGACGCAAGATTCGTAGCCTCGAAGATTATGGAGAGCAGATACGAAGCGATCGGGTATGAGCGCCTGAATTTCGACTCGAGCGTGCTTGCCGGGAGTGTCGGCTGCATAACCCTCGACAGATCGGGGCTC
This sequence comes from Hydrogenimonas sp., assembly GCA_015494675.1. The sequence goes on from WGAW01000078.1 coordinate 2,092, forward strand.
GACGACCCGCCGTCGAAAGCCGGCGGCTACAGGCTAGGCAAAAAAACACAAATATCCGTAAGCGGCCTATCGGGGAACACAATTTGCTTTGACGAAAAGGGGTATCCGCACGACGGGGACTTTACGACAGGTTCACTACTTCACCGAAAAGTCGATATTAATGTCAGCACACCGAAAAAGAGCTACATCATAAGCGTAATGCCCTTCAGCGGATATGCGAAGATAGTCTACTGACCGACTCCGCATCTTTCCGCAACAGGTCGGTGAATACAAATAGACGGGAAAACGATGGCAGGACGGAACATATTTTACTGTATCGACGAAAAAGAGGCGCTGGAGTTCGACGGCTCCTCTTTTTTTAAAACCGATATAAAAAGAGCCAAAAGGGGCTTTAGTGCATCTGTGGTTCCGTCGGGCCATATCCGCTCCCACACCTTCAAGATTCCGGCCGAAACCGATAAAGAGAGGCTCGATACGCTTGTGGAGATCACGATGTTCGAAGCGGGAGGGCTCGATCTGGAGAAGGAGTATGCCGTAGCATATGTGAAGCATGCGCTGGAGTCCGAATCTTCATGGCTGATAGAGGCTTTCGCCGTCGAGCACTCGAAACTAAAAGAGCTCTTCGGTGCGACGGCCGCCAAGGCGGGCCATATCGACCTGCTTGCCGTACCCTATATGGTTTACGAAGGGCTCTATCTCTACGGCAAAGCCGACAGCGAAAGGACGGAGCTCTTCCTCTATCTCGGCGACGACGACTCCTACGCGGTTCTTTGCAAAAACGGCCGCTACATAGCCCACAGAGATCTCCCCTCTATCTCTTCTATAGCCGCAAAAGCAAACGTAAGCGTAGAGGCGATAAAAGATACACTGCGCAAACGGGGGCTTCAGGGCGAACTCTACGGACCCGACGAGCTGCTCCTGCAAGAGAGCATAGAGAGTGCGTTTTCAAAAATCGTCGAGCGTGTGGCGCAGACCGTAAACCACAAGCGCGGGATTTTCGGTATAAAGGCGGTAGACCGCATAACCCTTGACTTTGAAGAGAGCCCGATCCCCGGTCTTTGGGAGCTTTTCGACGGTTACGGCTTCGAAGAGAGCGCTAAGGCGGAGTTTGCCTGCTGCGAGAGCCTCGAGCCGGCAATGCAGCACAGGGGTGTCGAAGCGCTCTATATGCTTGCCGCGAAAGAGGGTAGGCTCGATCCGCCGAACCTGACCGTTTTCGAAAAAAAAGGTAGCTTCTGGGCCACCCATACCGGGCGTTTCGCGGCGGCGGTGGCGGCCTCGACGATTCTGGTGTGCGGATACGCTCTTTTGAAGGAGGCCGAGCTGGCCTCTTTGGAGGATGAGAGCGCGATGTTAAGCGGCAGACTCAACAGCGTTAAGCATAAAGCCGCGGTTTTGCGGAAGGCTTTGACGAAAGAGCGCTCCATACTGCAGGAGCGGAGAGAGAGGCTTGAAGAGATAGGGCGCGAAATCATGGCTTTCGGCGATACGGCCGATGCCGCACTGCTGATAGAGGAGTCGAAACTGAAAAGGCGGCGGATGGTGGAGGATGTCGACAGAGCTTTGGCGAAATACGGATTGAGCGCCGCATCGCTGGAGCAGAACGGCTCGAAAAGAGTGGAGGTGGAGATACTGAGCGACTATGAGAAACGCGACAGGATAGCCAAGTTCATGAAAGAGCTTATCGACATGGGCTACAGGGGTGTAGGCACCGAAGCGATAGAGCTCGACAAGAACCTCTACGGCAGCCGTGTGGAGATAGTGCGATGAGTCTTCTGGAAGATACGGAGCGGCAGCTGGCGGATATGGGGAGGGTCAAGCGACTGGCCCTAACCTTCGCCGCCGCGGCGATGATAGGTGCCGGAGTCTGGTTAGGCTGGATAGAGGACCTGGAGGCCGACATAGAGCATGCAACCGCAAAAAATGCACAGATTATCAAGCAGATAGGGCTGATAGATCTCAAAAGGCTTTCAGAGAGGATCGAAGATGTGCGCCGCAAGCGGATGGAGGCTGCCGAAGCGCTTCAACTCAGCCGTGCGCAGCTGCTCTACCTGCGTGCAGAGATGGGTAGGGTGGAGAGGTTGAAATTTAACCAGAGCGTCATGGCCGACCTTCTTGACAGTCTGCTTAAAAGATCGGTGCGGCTGGGGCTTAGAATCGACTCTATAGAGAGCAGAGACGATCCGCTCGACCTTACGCCGCTTCTTCAGAGAAAGAAGATAGTCTCGGTGGAGGGATCGGGAGCTTTCGCGAAGATCGTGAATCTGAGCCACTACATAGAGAGCCGCCCCATGCTGGCCAAGATAGATTCGCTCTATGTATCGCTCGATAAAAAGGGTGCTACGGCATTTCGAATCGATATATCTACATACGGAGTGAAAGAGTGAAGAGGGCGGTTTTCGTGCTGATGTCGGCCAATCTGTGGGCCATGGCGGTTTTAGCCGGTGAAGCGGAGGATGTTTTGAAGAAGTTCGACACCCTAAAAAACTTCCATATCCCTTCCGCGGTTGAGTACGGGGTCTACGACCCCTTCAAGCGTGCGGCGCCGCTTGTCAAAAGGAGCGGCGGAGGATTTGCGGCGCACCGGCGGCCCGCGCCCATAAGGTTGACGGCCATTCTCAACGACATGGCCTTCATAAACGGACGGTGGGTCCGTACCGGCGAATATGTGGGCCGCTACAGGATAGTCCGCATAGGAGGTACCGGAGTGGTGCTCAAAAGCGGTAACCTCACCCGCATTGTACCGCTCGGAAAGAGGAAGAGAATTTTGAAGATCGAGGAAAATCTGTAATGAAACGTGCGGTTGTATCACTACTCTTTTTCACCATGCTGCTATACGGTTCGAGCGACTGCCGGACGAAGCTCTTTTCGTTTAAGGTCTCCGGTGCCGGAGGTACGGTCACCCTATACGACGTTCTCGAAAATCTCGCCGATACCTGCGAGTTCACGGTTATGTTCGCCGACAAAGAGGTGCAGAGGGTTCTAAAGAGCCCGCTGAAAATGGTCTATATAAAAGATTACACCCTCGAAGATATGTTTCACTTTCTTTTTGACGACCACAATATGTTCTACAGCTTCGACCGCGAAAGAAGGGTCTTGACGGTCTCTTACATAGAGACGAAATCGTTTCATATAGACTATGTGAACCTGAGTGAGCTGAAGACGGAGTCGGTAAAGTCCATTACGGTCGGAGCGTCGGGAAACCAGGGAGGAGTATACGGAACGAGCGGCGTATACGGCGGTGCGGCATCGACGGGCAGAGGCGGTTACGGCGGGACGGGTGGCGGCGACAACTCCGACTACACGACCATAAAGACCGTTACCGAGTTCAACTTCTGGAGCGACTTCAAAAGTCAGATAGACGCTATTTTACAGCGCGACGAAGATAGCCACACGGTAAAGAGCAAAGCGCTTGTTAACAACGAAGGGGGCATCGTTACTGTTACCGGAACCAAGCGCCAGATCGAAAGGGTTCAGAGATATATAGAGCAGGTTATGGGGAGGCTGCATAAACAGATCATGCTCGAAGCGCGTCTGGTGGAGCTGCGATACAGCGACCAGAACACTACCGGGGTGGACTGGAGCCGTTTCGACATATCTTTGAAAGGGGAGGTCTCCGATACCTACCAAAGAGGCCTCTCTTCGCTTACCGACCGCCCGTTCTACTCTTTCAGCTACAACTTCACGATGGACGGGCTTCTCGACTTTTTGCAGCGTTACGGCACCGTAAATACCCTGTCGAATCCTAAAATCATGACGCTCAACAACCAGCCGGCAGTCATAAACGTGGGAGACCAGATAAACTACAAATATCAGACGGGTGCGATCACGACCACCACGACGGGGAACCCGGTGGGTACCAACACATATCAGCTCGGTTCCGTATTCATAGGGCTTACTCTGAATATTGTACCCGAAGTGACCGACGACGGTTTCATCATACTGCGTGTCAATCCGGTCGTGAGTGAGATGCTTGGAGACAACAGCGTAAACGACCTCACATACACGCAGCCGGGTGACAATACAAACGGTGTTAGAAGCATGCCGCCCGATGTGAAGATAAAACAGCTCACCTCCATAGTAAAGGTGAAAAACGGCCATAAGGTGATAATAGGCGGGCTCATAAGCAACCGCACCTACTCCACCGACAC